>JAUIMA010000547.1 GCA_030432675.1 Candidatus Hydrogenedentota bacterium
AACGCAACCACTAATTTGCCGAATACATTCATAATCAACTCCTGAATACTAAGGTACTACGGACTATGGTGTAAAGCCTATCATACTCCGCCATCGATTGCGAAGGGCCACCCTCCCCGAACACCCCGGTCGTCGTCACCGGACTTGTAACCCGGACGCCATCCCCCCTATCCTATGCAGCGAATGTGTACATCACGTTAACCCTCCCTTTCGAAAGGATCCTCATAGATGTCTTCCAAGACTCCTATTAACCGCCGCACCTTCATCCAAACCGGCACGGCTGCCGGGGCCATGGCCATGACGGCCAAGAGCTACGCCCAGGTATCCGGTGCCAACAACCGCCTGCGCATGGGCTTCATCGGCTGTGGCGGTATGGCGGGTGGTCACCTCAAGACCATGCTCAAAATTAAGGACAGCGAAAACGTCGATCTCGTGGCCGTCAATGACGTCTACACCAAGCGGGCCCAGGGCTTCCAGGATAAGATCAAGGAAGCCGGTGGCGATGCCACCCTGCACAACAGCTACCAGGACATGCTCGCGCGGGAAGACATCGACTATGTGCTGATTGCTACGCCGGAGCATTCCCACGCCTACATCACGTTGGAAGCCCTCGACGCGGGCAAGCATGTCTACGTCGAAAAGCCCATGACCCACGACATCAAAGAAGCCCAGGCCGTCACGGAAAAAGTAAAGCAGACGGGCCTGAAATTGCAGGTGGGTGTGCAGGGCACAGCGGACGACAGCTATTCCAGCGCCTATGAAGCCGTCAAGGCGGGCAAGCTCGGCAAGCTGGTCCACGCCCAGATCGACTACGTGCGCAATTACGAAGGCAAGGGCCCCTGGCGTCGGGGTGGTAACCCGGATGCGCCCAAGCCTGCCGACCTCGATTGGGATGCGTGGCAAAAACCCGCACCTGTCCACGAGTGGGATCCCAGCCGCTACTACGAGTGGCGCTGCTTCCGCGATTATTCCGGCGGCGTGGCCACCGACCTCTTCATCCACCGGCTGACCCGCCTCATCAAGGCCTGTGGACTCGAGTTCCCCGATCGCGTGGTCGGTATGGGCGGCATCTACACCTGGGACGATGGCCGGGACCTCCCCGACAGCTTCGAAATGATGGCCGAATATCCCGCCAAAGAAGGCATCACCAACGGCATGACCGTCCACGTGCTTGGCACGATGGCGAATGACGATGGCAACGACCATTGCATTCGCGGCACGGACGCCACCCTGAAGTTCACCAGCAAAGGCTGGGAAATCAAGAGTGACCTCAAGGCCGACAAGAGCGCCATCATTGAGACCCATAAGAAAACCGGTGCGGAAGATCTCGACCCCCACCACCGCAACCACCATGCGGCGATTCGTAGTGGTGCGGAACTCAATTGCCCGGCGGAAATTGGCCTCTATGGCGTAACCGCCGTACGTATGGCCAACCTGTCCTGGTTCCACAAAAAGATGATGGCGTGGGACAGAGAGCGGGCCGTGGTTACGACCTCCTGAAAAGGTTGAGTAAATAAGGGAAGGTCGGACATTTCGGTAGGCGGAAACCAGGTCTGCGTTGCGCTGTCCGAATTGTCGGGCCTTTTCCATGAATACTCCCCTCCTTGGAGGGGCTGGGGGTGGGTCACGTCGCGAAGACTGGCGCAAACCCACCCCTAACCCCTCCCGGGAGGGGAATTGTAGGATTCCCTACGTAAGCCTGATGAATCCCCTAATCGTTACGTCGAACCCATCAATCTAAACATCCAGGACACTAGTTGTGACTGCTTCTTCTCTCCCCACCACCTACACGGGCCCCGGCCTCGTTGACCTGCAGGTTAATGGCTACGCGGGCATCGATTTCAATGGCTCCGACGATGTCTTCAACGCCGAAACCTTCCATAGGGTCCGCGAAAAGATGGCGGCCCGGGGCGTCATGGTTTCCTTGCCAACCTACATCACCGCGTCGCCGGAACGGCTGGAAGCCAATTGCCGCGCCTACGCCAAACTCGTGGAGAGCGACGCCGAACTCGCCGCCGCCTTCCCCAAGCTCCACGTCGAAGGCCCCTTTATTTCTTCCGTCGAAGGCCCCCGTGGTGCCCACCCGCTGGAGCACGCGTGCAACCCGGAAGACCAGCCCGACCTCATGAAGCGCCTGCAGGAAGCCTCCGGCGGTCGCCTGGGCATTGTCACCCTGGCACCCGAACTCCCCGGTGCCCTCGACCTCATCGCCTGGTGCGCGGAGAACCACATCGTGGCATCGGCCGGCCACACCAACGCCACCGCCGCCGACATTCGCGCGGGCGTGGAAGCGGGCCTCAAAATGTCCACCCACCTCGGCAACGGCTCCCACCAGACCTTGCCGCGCATGGAGAACTACATCCAGGCCCAGCTTTCGGAAGATGACCTTTTCGCGAGCTTTATTGCCGATGGACACCATGTGCCTTTTTACACGCTGAAGAATTTCATTCGCGCCAAGGGCTTTGAGAAGACCGTGCTCGTCTCGGATGCCATCAACGCGGCGGACTGCGGTCCGGGACGTTACAGCCTGGGCGATTTTGAAGTCGAAGTATCAGAAACGCTGCGTTGCACGAAGGTGGGCCATGCCGGTCTGGCGGGTTCGGCCCTGACGATGGACATGGGGGTCATCTACACCACCCAGCACACCGATGCGGATTTCGACGAAGCCTGGACCATGGCGTCGACACGACCGGCGGCCCTGGTGGGGATTGATGTGCCGGCAGCAATTACGGTGGAAGTGAGCGACGGGGGTTTCAAGCGCGTCGGGTAAAACGGATTACTACCACGGAAGGCACGGAATTACACGGAAAAGAATTCTTCTCCTCCCTTGTGCACCATTCAAACGATTCAGGATGGCGCATAAATTTTGGAGGTGAAGGCCCCATTTTAAACCGGGATCGGGTGTCCATCAGCCCACTTTCGGGTACGAAAGACAGCATCCGTCCACGCGCTTGTTCCGCTTTCCGTGTATTTCCGTGCCCTCCGCAGTCCGCCCCTACAGCGCGAAGCGCGCTAACTCTGCCTTGGAACAGCATCTGCCGATATGGGAAGGTCGCTCAATCATTCGTCGCATGACATCGACACCCACCGGCTATATTGTTCCCTTTTCCGTGTAATTCCGTGACTTCCGTGGTAGATCCCTACAGCGCGAAGCGCTCTATTTCAACCTTGGGATGGTGTCCGAAATTGACGAGTAGCCCCACCCGGTATCCTGTCGCCTTGAGATAGTGCAGCACCTGAGCCTTGTGCTGATCCGTCACATGACTCACCGCTTTCAATTCGACGATGATCTTATCGTAGAGCACGAAATCCGGAATGTACTTTTTTTTGAGTGCTCGGCCCTTGTAGTGGAGCTGCAAATCCGGCTGGGACACAAAAGGAATGTCCTGCAGTTCGAATTCTATTTCGAGGCACTCCTGATAAACCCCTTCCAGATAGCCCGAGCCTTCTTCCTTATAGACTTCGAAACAGGCCCCTCGAATCGCGTAGGTCTCCTCCCCATACAACAGTGTTTCCATCACGAATGCCCTCCTGTTGTGTTGCCCGAACTGCCGCAACTTCCCGTTGATTGTTAATAGACTCTTTCGATTCCGTCGTCGCCATGCACAAAACTATGACTACCACGGAAGGCACGGAATTACACGGAAAGAATTCTTGTGGCCCCTTTCCTACCTCATAATTTTCCAGGTTGGAAAAAGAATTATTTCGAAAAAACCTGTTAATAAATATAGGTACAGTCGATTCTCCAGCTTGTACTGGGTCTCGAAAACAGCATTTACCGAACAGGAATATAAAATTACGATATTCGGCGAGTACACGCCTTGAACTGCCTGCCATCCTATTTCTTAATTCCGTGTATTTCCGTGCCTTCCGTGGTAGATACCTCTTTTATTTTCTACGCCAAGACATCCTCCACGACATTCCCAAAGACATCCGTCAACCGAAAGGCCCGGCCTTGGAAGTCGTAAGTCAAACGTTCGTGGTCGATGCCCATGAGGTGCAGCAAGGTCGCGTGAAAGTCGTGGACGTGTACCCCGTTCTCCGCGATGTTGTAGCCAAATTCATCCGTGGCCCCATAGGTGAATCCCGGCTTGACGCCGCCACCCGCCATCCACATGCTGAAACACCGGGGATGGTGATCGCGGCCATAGTTCGTCGCCGTAAGCTGCCCCTGAGAATAATTCGTCCGCCCGAACTCGCCGCCCCAAATGACTA
>JAUIMA010000548.1 GCA_030432675.1 Candidatus Hydrogenedentota bacterium
GGTATTGCCTATCAGATTGCCGATGACATTGAAGACCACAGCGACGACGGAGACTCCCACGATCTCGATGCGGTACGTCCCTCGCTCATCCTTGCCATTGCCCACAAGCGGGCGGCGGAAGGGGCGGAGCAGGATAGTATCGCCGACCTCTGGTGCGGCGACGTGGCCTACGGGGACGTGCGGGAGACGGTGCGTGCCGTGTTGGAAGGTCGGGGCGTGCTGGAGAAGGCGGAGGAGTTGTTGGAAGCCTATAAGGAAGAGGCGGTGCGCTCGCTGCGTTATCTGCCCAACGCGACCCTCAAAGGCTTGCTCCGCCGCGTGGTCGGTAAGATTTTCAGTGAGCAGCTGATTGAAGGATATTGCAGTGAGTTTGAGGCTCGAAATGCTACAGGTCGCGCGACTGGCACCCACGATGTTGGAGGGAGCCACGGAGCGGGTCATTGAGTTTTTCGAGACCCAGGCCCATGAAGGCGGCGGCTTTCGGGATCGCGCCGGGAACCCCGACCTCTACTATTCCGTGTTTGGCTTGGAAGGGCGCCTTGCCCTCCAGGTCTCCGTACCCCAGGAATTGACAACAGCCTATTTGACGGGCTTTGGCGATGGCGGGGCGCTCGACTTTGTGCATGGGGCCTGCCTGGCCCGCTGTTGGACCAGTATGGATGCCCCCATGGACCCTGCCCACGCCGAAGGGCTCCTGGCGGCCATCGAGACGTGTCGCACGCCTGATGGGGGCTATGGGGCCCACCCGGACGCCGAGCATGGCACCATCTACCACAGCTTTCTGGCCCTGGGGGTTTACCAGGATCTGGGGCGTAGCCTTCCGGATGCCGAACGGCTGCTGGACGTGGTGGCTGGACTGCGGACCGATGACGGGGGCTATGCCAACGAGCCGAGCCTTCCCATGGGCACGACACCGACGACGGCCGCTGCCGTAACCTTGTTGCGTCATTTGGGTGCACCTGTTCCGGCGGAAGCGGGGGACTGGCTGCTGGCCCGTGCCCATCCCGATGGGGGCTTCATGGCGACCTGCGGCATTGAACTCCCCGACCTCTTGTCTACGGCGACGGCCCTCCACGCCCTTTCGGGAATGCGGGTGTCGTGGGAGCATCTCCGGGAGCCGGGCCTCGACTTTCTGGATTCCCTCTGGACCGGCAAGGCATTCTGTGGAAGTTGGCTGGATGATGCCGAAGATATTGAATACACCTACTACGCCCTGCTGGCCCTCGGTCACCTCAGCCTCTAAGGGGCGGTGAAAGATGATGATGGATTCATTGGATGAGACCTTAAGGAATGCCCAACAGGCCTTGCTGGATGCCCGCACGTCGGAGGGCCACTGGTGCGGCGAGTTGTCGTCCAGCGCCCTGTCAACGGCCACGGCCTTGTGTGCCTTTACACTGGCCCGTGATGCGGCAAAGAGATTGGATTATGACGGGCTGATTGACGGTGCGCGCCAGTGGCTTATCACCCACCAGAATGAAGATGGTGGTTGGGGCGATACGGTGGCGAGTCCCACCAACATCAGCACGACGACTCTGTGTTGGGCGGCCCTGCGGGTGGCAGATGGCGACCCTGCGGCCGTGGAGCGGGCATCGAATTGGCTCGCCGGGGAAATGGGTGAACTGACGCCCCGCGCGATTGCCGAGACCATCAGCGCCCGCTATGGGGTCGATAAGACCTTTTCTATTCCCATCCTCACGCTCTGTGCATTGGCTGGGTGCTTTGGGGAGGGACGTAGCGCCTGGCGGGGTATTACGCCTTTGCCTTTCGAGTTGGGCGCGCTGCCGCGCCGGTGGTTTAACCGCCTGGGCTTGCCCGTGGTGAGTTATGCGCTGCCTGCGCTCATTGCCGTGGGCACCGTGATTCATCACCGCAGCCCGAGTCGCAATCCCCTGATTCGGTGGATACGCAACCTGGCCCAGCCCCGGACCTTGCGGGTGCTCCGCGAAATCCAGCCCGCGTCGGGCGGATTTCTCGAAGCGGCCCCCCTCACGAGCTTTGTGGCCATGAGCCTCATCGGAAGCGGACGTTTTTCCGATGCGGTGACCCAGGCCGGCCTCGACTTTCTGAGGGAGACGGTGCGGCCTGATGGTAGCTGGCCCATTGATACGAATTTATGCACCTGGGTGACGACGTTGAGCGTGAAGGCCCTGGCACGGGATGGTGCGCTGGAAGGGCACCTGGATGGCAACGAGCGACGCCAACTCCTGGACTGGCTGGGTGCCCAGCAGGGAAAGGTGCCCCATCCCTACACCCTCGCCGAGCCCGGTGGATGGGCCTGGACGGACCTCTCCGGCGGCGTGCCCGATGGAGACGACACGCCCGGTGCCTTGCTGGCCCTGTTCCATCTGGCAGAAAAGGATGATGCCGGGCAGCCCCTTGATGGGGCGATAACCGAGCAGGCCCGGGCCGGTGTGCGGTGGCTCATGGGACTGCAGAATAAGGACGGGGGTATCCCCACCTTTTGCCGGGGTTGGGGTAAGCTGCCCTTTGATAAGAGTTGTCCCGACTTGACGGCCCACACCCTCCGTGCCTGGTTTATCTGGCGGGAGGCCCTGGGGGACGAGGAGCGAGCGACGCTGGACGCGGCGGCCGTGCGGGCCATTACGTTTTTGATGGCGGCCCAGGCGACCGATGGCCATTGGACGCCCCTGTGGTTCGGCAACCAATCCGCGCCCGAACAGGAGAATCCCGTTTATGGCACGGCATTGACGCTGGGCGTTCCCAAACTGCCCGATGCCCCGGTCTTTGCCCCGGTGCGAGACGAATGGGCGGCAGCGTGCGAGCGGGCCTCGGTGTGGATGCGTCAGGCCCAGGGAGAAGAGGGCGGATTTGGCGGTGCGCCGGGAGTCGAAGCGAGTATCGAAGAGACCGCCCTGGCACTCGATGCCCTGTGTCATCAGGACCCCGAAGCGGCCGCTCCGGAAGTGGTGGACGCCATACGCCGAGGGGTGGAGTGGCTTACGGAGGCGACGGAGGGCGGAACAATGTTTCCCGCAGCACCTATCGGCCTTTACTTCGCCAAGCTTTGGTACCACGAACAACTTTATCCGCTGGTCCATACCGTATCGGGCCTGGCCCATGCGCAGCAGTGGCTGCAAGCCTTTGATGTGAATACGGTGGCGTCATGACAACCGTGTACCTCGACTATGCGGCCACGACCCCGGTAGACCCTCGGGTCCTGGAGGCCATGCTGCCCTTCTTTACCACCCACTATGGGAATCCCGCGAGCCGTCAGCACGGTAGCGGGGATTATGCCCACAGCGCGGTGGAAGGGGCACGGACCCAGGTGGCGCAGGCCTTGGGTGCGGACCCCCGGGAGATTATTTGGACCAGCGGCGCGACCGAGTCGGATAACCTGACCCTTCAGGGGGTGGCTTTTTCGCCCTACTATATGCGGCGTGGCAATCACGTGGTTACGGTGGCGACGGAGCACAAGGCCGTGTTGGACGCGTGCGCCTACCTGGAAACCCGTGGAATTGAGGTGACCTATCTCGCGGTAGACCCGTCGGGCCATATCGACCTCGGGGAATTGGCGAAGGCGATTACGCCGTCGACCATCCTGGTGTCCATCATGCACGCCAACAACGAAACGGGCGTTTTGCAACCTATTCGGGAAATCGGTGCCCTCTGCCGTGAAAAGGACGTGCTTTTCCATACCGACGCCACCCAGAGTTTTGGGAAGGTCCCCATTGATGTGGAAGCCGATGGCATCGACCTGCTCAGCCTGAGTGCCCACAAGGTTTATGGGCCGAAGGGAGTCGGTGCCTTGTATGTGCGCCGTAAGGGGCCGCGGGTGCGCTGTGTGCCCCTGCAGCACGGTGGGGGACATGAGCGGGGACTGCGGTCGGGTACCTTGAACGTGCCCGGGATTGTGGGGCTGGGCGTGGCGGCGGAGTTGGCCCTTCGCGAATGGGTCGACGAGCAGGACCGCGTGGCGAAATTGCGCGACCGACTCGAAGGCGACCTGATGGCGCGCCTCGACGTGCGGCGCAATGGCCACGAAACGGAACGGCTTGCGGGCTTTGCCAATATGAGTTTTTCAGGGGTAGACGCCGACCGACTGATGAAGGAAATTCCGGAGGTGCATGTTTCCACCCGTTCAGCCTGCACGAGCGCCGTGCGCCAACCGAGCTACGTGTTGGCCGCCATGGGCTGCAACGACGCACACATGGCCGGCAGCATCCGCTTTTCCCTGGGGCGAATGACCACGGAG
>JAUIMA010000549.1 GCA_030432675.1 Candidatus Hydrogenedentota bacterium
GCCGTAACACCGGCAGCAATTTCCCCTTCGATGGTACCGCCAACGGAGTAGAGAATCGTACCCGTTCCCGAGATAGAACTGCCGCGCTCGAGCAAGATTATTCCGGTCTCCAACTGACCGTCAAAGCGCGCAATATGGGCCGTACTCACAACGGCGACTTCCCCATCAGTCGTTTCGGTCAGTCCCGCCGCCAACAATTCCATCACTTCCAGGGTGCTGTCATTGATCGTTATTTCCGCCTCACCACCATTCGAGCCCGCAAAGAGAGCCCTCCTACAGGTCAGAGTCGCCGCGTTATTCATCGTGAGTTTGCCCGCGCCGAAGCTACCCACACTCAATTCCTCGTCTACCAACGCCTGAGGCACGTCGTCGTCGGGGTATTCCCCCGTGCCTTCGATAAGTACCTCACCCTGCGCCCCCTCTTCCGGATCTTCAAAGGGGCCGACGTTCAGGGAACCCGCTCCGAGATACGCCCCCTGCTCCAGAACGAGTGCACCATTCCCATTCGATCCTACATTGATTCCCCCCCCTTCTGACTCCAACAAACTCAGCGTTCCCTGCAGACTTACCGTGCCCACGCTCCCGGCTCCAAAGGCTATGTATATCGGCGTCGCCGTTCCTGCCGGAGCTGAAATCCGGACCTGGTCGGAGGCCACAATGCTTCCGGTACCCAATCGGCCCACGACCAACTCCTCTTCAAACTCCCACCGCGAGAAATTCTCCGACTCCAACAGGGTCACCGTACCCGTCGACTCCGCAAGGTCGCCCAGGACGGTCCGCCCCGTTTTCAAGTTGGCATTCTGGACCGTGACCGTCGCTGTACCGCCCATTCCCAGGGTGGTGCCCTCGGTGACCATCAACTGATCGACCACGCCCGTGCTGGACCCGTCAAAGCTCATGAGAATCTCCCCTTCGCTACCGGCGGATTCCGCCACGATAAGTTGTTGCGTAGTGGTTGTCGTGCCTTCCATCAGATTCAGCACACCCGTGCCGCCCGCGCCCACCACGATGCCAAATTCGTTCGCCCACTCGGTCTGCCCATCGACGGTAAGCCGACCTATCGTATCCGCGTTCTCGCCCAGCACCGTTCCGGTCGTACTCACGTTTCCCACAAATAACGAAAGAAAGGCCGAGTCCGCCGCGTCGTGGCCTACGATGAGCGAGGGGGTGTTCGCGCTGCCACCCGAGACCATGAGGGTCGTGCCGTCCAGGGAATAATTGCCACGCTCGACGAATATGAGACCGACCTCGGGGTTTTCCAGCGTCAGGCTCGCCGTACCCGGCTCGTCAAAGATGGCTGTATCCAAGGCCCCGGGCACCCCTTCGGGCTCCCAGTTTTCCGGCGCTTCAAAGGTTCCGTTGCCACCTGTCCAGAAATACTGTTCGCTTGCAACGACGCCCGTGGAAGTGATGGTGAACGTAACATCATAGGCAGACTGTCCGCTTTGATTTTCCATGGAAAAGAATGTGGGAATAGCGTTGCCGCCTGCGCTCAAGACGTACGTTCCAGGGCCTATTTCCTCATTGACGCTGATAGTCGCCGTCTCGAACAGCTCAAACTCCGGGGCCGATGGAAACTTCGTGCGGATGTGGAAAACGTCCCCGTCCGGCCCCTGGAGCCGAAAGCGGGTGTCGTAGGATCCCAAGGGCCCGCCCGTGCTGCTGAGCATCCCGCTGGCCGTGATCGTGGCGCCGCCGTCGCCCACCGTAAAGGTAAAGGACGAGAAGGCGCTGCTTTGCTGCCGGTTCAGATTCGGAAGGGACAAGCTGCCTGTAACCATGCCACTGGCCGTGCCCGTGAGCTCTGTTCCTGTCATGTTCGCATCCAGAAAATACTCACCGGTGCCATTCGCGCCACCCGCACTGGAGCTCAGGGAATTGCTACGGGGCAATTGATCGAAGGTCACATCCGCTACGTCCTCCGGCGCATCCCGGATATCACCCTCGGAAGACGTAAGAACGATGCCGTAGCGAATCCGATCCACGGTCAATTGGCCTTCCGCATCCGGCCCCGCCAACAGGTAAAGAAGAATTCCGCACAGGGACACACGCTGCATCATCGTTGCCATTTACTTGCTCCAGATTATCGCACCCGGTCACGTGGCCGCGAACCGTCCGGTGTGGATGTGCCTACCACACAGAGCCCGCTCTGCGTAGTGGCCTTGTCCTACCCGGCATCGTGCTTCCACACCATTCAGAGATTAACTTGAAAACCCCAATCACCAGTCCACATATAACTATAACACAACTTTTTCATGCCTGGAGGCCCAAGTGCTAACCACTTAGCATCTTCCTTGACAGCCACGCCCAAGTGCTATATGCTTAGCACATGGGTCGCTGATACCGGCGCCCACGAACTAAAAAAGGGCTGCGGCACGATGAAGCAAAAGACTCCCCTCGACCTCGGGCGTCGGGAACAGCAAATCATGGAGGCACTCTATGACCTGGGGCAGGCGAGCGTCTCGGAAGTATTGGAGGCCCTCCCCGACCCACCGAGCTATTCGGCGGTCCGGGCTATCCTCAATAACCTCGAAGAGAAGGGCCACGTTGAGCGAAAAAAATCGGGCAAGAAGTTCCTCTATCAACCCACGGTCGCCCGCAAGAAGGCCCAGCGCTCCGTCTTGCAGCGCCTCGTGACCACCTTCTTCAACGGCTCCACCTCCCAGGCGGCGGCGTCCCTCATCGAGATGGAGGGCGCCCAACTGAGTGATGCGGAGTTGGATTACCTTTCCAAACTTATCGAAAAGGCGAAAAAAGGGGGGCGCTGATTATGTGGACCTGGATTCAACAGGAGCTGGGAACGGGTTTCGAGGCGCGAGCACTGGCGCTCGTGTCCGATGGGGGGCTCAAGGGCATCGTCCTCATGGCGCTTGCCAGCCTCGTGGCTTTCGCGATGAAGCGGAGCACGGCATCGGCACGTCATCTGGTTTATCTGCTGGCCTTGGGCGGACTCCTCTTCCTGCCCTTCGTCTCGCTGCTCGTACCCACGTGGCAATTGCCCATTCTCCCGGCGTCGGAGCTGCCCGCCTTGCCCACAGCGCGAAGCGTGGACACCATAGCAGGCGCCCCCACAATAGGCACGGCACCGGTGCCAAAGACCGCACCGATGAATGTGCCAACGACGCCCCTACCCTTCGAGGTCGAAAAGCGTGCGCCGGTGATAGCGAGCCCCACGGCGCCCGTTGAACAACCCGCCCCTGCCGACGCGCCGACGCCCAAAAATGTTGCCGGATGGCTCCTGGCTGCGTGGCTGGTCATGGTATTCATCCTCCTCTTCCCCCTGCTGGCCGGACTGGGCGCACTACGCCGCATGACGCGGAATGCGACGCCCTTTACCGGAGACGCACTGCCCCAATTGACCCAGGAGCTCGCCCACGCCCTTGAGCTGCGCCGCCCGGTCCGACTCTTGCGCGCACCCGCCGGGACCATGCCCATGGCGGCGGGACTTTTTCGCGGGGTGGTATTCCTCCCGGCGGAAGCCGAAACATGGAGCGATGAAAAACGCCGGGCCGTGCTCCTCCACGAACTCGCCCACGTGAAACGGCGCGACTGCCTCACCCACGCCGTGGCCCATTTGGCCGTGGCCCTCCACTGGTTCAACCCCTTCGCCTGGCTCGCCCTGCGCCAGCTCCGCGTCGAGCGGGAACACGCCTGCGACGACCTCGTCTTGGCGGCGGGGGAACAGCCCGCCGAATATGCCGAGGTCCTCCTCGACGTCGCCCGAAGCCTCCGCGCGGGCACGTTGGCTTCGGCCGCTGCCATTACCATGGCGAAGAAAAGCCACCTCGAAGGGCGCTTGCTGGCAGTATTGGACGAAGCCCGTAAACGCACCCGGATGACCCGTCGGGCGGCCTTGGGATTCGCCCTTGTCGGTGCTTTATTGACGGCGGCGCTCTCTACCCTTCACGTAACCCGTGCGGAATCCAAGGCGGTGGTGGACCACCTCACCTTTTCCTCGGGCGTCGAGGTAACGCTGTTGGGTGTGGGTGTCCCCTACGATAAATTGCCACTATGGACACCCGATGGCACACCGTTAAGCACGGTCCCCCACGGCCTTATGGATTCTGAATCCGTTCACACCACGAGACAGCTCTACTTCCGTCCGTCTGTTCCTGAGGAATTGGCGGGGGCGGAACACATAGCGCTGCAATGTCCAGACGATAGCGGCGTCGCCATACAGTTTCATCTCGAAGCCGGCACGAATA
>JAUIMA010000550.1 GCA_030432675.1 Candidatus Hydrogenedentota bacterium
GCCCAAATCCCGCGTCAGTTCCGCCGGATTGCCCTCCGCCAGCTGGGCATTGTAGGCATCGCGCAGCTTCTTCGCCCGCTCGACCTCGCCCAGGTGCCGCAACATCATCACGCCACTCATGATAAGAGCGAGGGGATTGGCCAGGTCCTGGCCGGCAATATCGGGGGCACTGCCGTGGACCGCTTCAAATACTGCTACTTCATCGCCGTAGTTCGCACCCGGCACCACGCCGAGTCCGCCCACGAGCCCAGCGCACAGGTCGCTGATAATATCGCCGAAGAGGTTTTCCAGCAGCAGCACATCGAAGCGACTGGGGTCGCGCACCATCTGCATGCAGGCGTTGTCGATAATCAGTTCTTCGTATTCGATTTCCGGCGCTACCTCTTCATGGATGCGGCGCACACAATCGAGGAAGAGTCCATCGGACTTTTTCATGATGTTGGCCTTGTGGAAGACCGTCACTTTTTTCCGGTTGCGCTCCTGGCAATACTTGAAGGCCGCCCGGGCAATACGCTCACTCGCCGCGCGGGTCACTACCTTGAGACTGGTAACCACCCCGTCCGAAATCTCATTTTCCAGCCCGGAGTACAGGCCTTCGGTATTTTCCCGGAAGATCACAATATCCACGTTGTCGTAGCGGGTCTTAATGCCCGGCAGGGTGCGCACGGGGCGAATGGCGCAATAGAGATTGGCCCGCTTCCGCAGTTGGACATTGACGCTCTTGAAGCCCTTCCCGATGGGGGTGGTCACGGGGCCTTTCAGCGCGATCTTGTACTCTTCGATGTGGTCCAGGGTGTGGGCGGGAAGGGTTTTACCATATTTCTTGACCGCACCCGCGCCCGCAGGCAGGCTTATCCAGCTGATATCGACACCGGTTGCCGCGATGACGCGTTGGGTTGCTTCCGTTACTTCAGGACCGATTCCGTCCCCTTTGATGACACATACGGTGTGGGCCATTTGACTACTCCTCTTGCTTGTACTGGCGACGTGGGTAAACACAGGGGTTCATGGGATGCACGACGCCCCGTGCTCGAAATTAATATACGTCGTCCACACAACTATGGACACGCAGCCCGACGCGTAATGATATCACGGGGGAGTAACCCGATGCATGAGGACACCGCTAGCTGAAGAGGGCGCCAATCGGCACACCGCCATCAGTAATGGGTACGGGACGGTCGCCATCATAGAGATTCTTGGTGTAATCGATGCCCGTAGCGGCGAAAATCGTCGCAAAGAAATCGGGCACACTGACCGGGTCCGACACGATTTTCCGGGACCGCTCGTCGGTCTGGCCGTAGGCACCGCAGTGTTTCAGTCCACCCCCGGCGAGCACGCAGGAGAAGGTGGTACCCTGGTGGGCTCGTCCACCCCGGGCATCAAAGGAAGAGGGACGTCCAAACTCGGAGGTTATGACAATGAGGGTCTTGTCGAGCAGCTGGTGGGCCTCCAAATCGGTGATGAGGGTCGCCATGGCGGTGTCCATTTCCTGAATGAGCTTGTGCTGATTCTGAATGCCCTCGAAGTGCACGTCCCAACCGGCGCCATTGAGGAAATTAAGGTTGTGGGACACCTCGATGAAACGCACACCTTTCTGAATAAGCCGACGGCTCAGAAGACAACGCTGGCCAAACTCACCGCCGTAGGCCATCCGTAAATCGGCGGGCTCTTCGTCCAATTGGAACACCTGATTGAATTCCGGGCCACTCAGTTCGAGGCTCTGGGCAATGGCCGACTCGTAATCCGCCAATCGGGGATCAGTCGGACCTCCGGGTGCCCCCAACGATGACAGCAGGGCCTCCCGGCGGGCCTGACGGACATCCGTAATCCCATCGGGACGGGACAAACCGGCGGGGCCCTGGCTCGTATCGGTGAGGTAGAGGTAGCCGTCACGGGCACCGAGGAAACCCGGTCCCCGGGTGACGTTGGGATAGCCAATCAGCACATAAGGCGGTGCGCCTTCGGCTGCGGCACCCAACTCGTGGGCCACGAGTGAACCCAGGGAGGGGTAGGTCACGGTGCCGCTGATAGGACGTCCGGTGTGCATACGGTTCGTGGCGGCCGCGTGTTCGTCGATGACTTCATGGTGCACGGTGCGGACTGCGGTCACGCGGTCCATCAGGGGCGCGAGGGTCTTGAGGTGTTCGCAGACCTGGACGCCGGGCACGGCGGTATCGATGGATTCATAGAGGGAGCCGGCCACATTCTTGACGGGATCGCCTTTCGGCAAGGGGTCAAAGGTATCGACCTGTCCCATGCCGCCACCCAACCAGATGGAAATGACGTGCTCTGCCTTCCCCTTGAGCAGGGGCGTGGATTCCGCCGCACCAATACGGGGCACGGCAAAACCGGCGGCCAGGGCCGCGCTGGCGGCGAGATACTCGCGACGAGATAGCTTGTTGTCCATATGCTTCATTTCAACGTCCAATCATTTTCGTACAGGATATCACGGTAGCCACACAAATTCACGGTGGTTAACGAGACTCCAAATCACATCTTCATAGGCTTCACGCCATGCCGCATTCAGCCGCCGGTCGCCGGGGGGGCCCTGTCGCAGCCTCCGGGCCCGTTCCATTTGTATATCGCCGGCCTCCACGTTCAAATTGTTAAACCACGTCGTACGGGGAAGGGGCGGCAAGACCGGGGGCGGCACGATTTCTTCCGCAGGAAGGAGGCGCTGCGCAAAGCCTTCCTCAAGGACCGGAAGAAAAGCGTCCGATTCTTCGGCAAGGGGAAATCGCCCCAGGATCCGTGCGAATAGCGATTCCAGGAGAGCCTCTGGCGACGTCGCGTCCACCGCCAACTGGGCCAGGGCACTCCCGTCGGCCGCGCGGGTCAACTGAATGGAAAGGGTCCCATTGGCGAGAATACCCGGCTGAAGCACGTTGGGGTCGGTTTCCCGGTGCGTAATGGGTTTCTGCCGGGAACCGGTCCACCCGAAGGCCTGGAGTACATCGACAATTGCCTGGGCCCGGGGCAGGCTGAGGCCAGGCCGGTCGCGCTCATTGGAGAGACTGGCAAACATCCACGCGCGGTGGGGTTGGCCCAGGTCCTGCCGGTTGTCTACGGGCTGACGGCCATCGTGGACAAAGGTCAGGCGATCCGCTTCCATCGGCACATCGGTGACCGCATGGAGGGAATCCACCACCTGCTCCGCGCTGAGCCGTCGGCGCTCGGGACCATTAAAGAGCCGAAGGCGCGGCTCGGCATCTTGATTCTTGCCCACGGCGGCCCGCTGGTAGGTATCGGAGGTCAGAATCAGCCACATGACATGGCGCACATCATAGTCGTGGCGGATGAACTCCCGGGCCAGCCAGGTCAGCAGTTCCGGATGGCTCGCTTCCTGGCCTTCCCAGTCGTGAACGGGTTCCACGATTCCGGTGCCGAGGTAACGCTTCCAGATGCGATTAACAATCACCTGGGCGAATCGCTCATTCTGCGGGGCCGTTATGAGGGCCGCCAGTTTTTCCCGGGTATCGGCCGTGTCCTCCATGAATGTCGCGAGGGGGAAATCATCGTCTGGATTTACAAACTGCGGAAACGGCCACTCGGGCGCGATTTTTTCACCGGGCTTCAAGGTAACGCGGATCAGAGGCTTGCGGTCCAGAGCGGCGAAAAAGGCCGCCGGCACGGTGCTGGATTCCGGGGTCACCACACGCTTGCGGTCAAGCATGGCGGCCAGGGAAAAAAGATCCCGTTGGGTCGCGCTATGATAGGGCGCGTCGTGGCAACGGGCACACTGCATTTCTACCCCCAGAAACGCCGAGGCGATAATGTGCCCCTTCGCCGCCATGGGCGCATCGTTTTCCGCCGCCAGGGCAAAGCCCGCACTCCCGCCGCGGTTGCGGTCCCCGCGCATGAGGATCAGCTCGGTCACCAGGCGATCCAGCGGCAGGTTGTCCCGCAGCGCGTCGTAGAGAAACCAGCGAAAGGGACCGGTGCTGTTGAGAGATGGGTTCGCGAGGGTGGGGTTTTCTGCGAGCATATCCAGCCAGAAATCCATCCAGGCGTCGGCCACACGTTCGTCCCGGAGGAGCCCTTCGATGACATTAAACCGTTTGTAGGGACTGGGGTCGGCCAGGAAGGTCCGCAAGGCCTCTTCCGTCGGGGGCACGCCCACCGTATCGAGGTATACCCGACGCAGGAAGGCCCCGTCGTCCAAAAGGGGCGGCAGGGTGGTATTCTC
>JAUIMA010000551.1 GCA_030432675.1 Candidatus Hydrogenedentota bacterium
GACCTCTTCGCCAGTGCTCAGTACCGGCTCTACATTGCGATCGAGCAGGCGGCGCAGGTTGTCGAGATTGTTGATATTGGTCGGATCGGCCGTGGCAATCACGATCGTGTTGCCCCGCTCCTCAATAGGCACTACCCGATAGAGGGTCGCGATACTCCCATCAATAAGACCCCGAATACGCTCTGGAATCTCCCGATCGCTCAATTTGACGATGGGAATCCCCAGTTGATCAGCCAGGCCTTCCGTAATGTGGTGCTTGCTGATGTAATTCAGGCGTACCAGGATCTCACCGATCTTACGGTGAGCCATGGTGGTCTGCTGTTTGTGGATGGCCTCATCAAGCTGTTGTTGCTTGATAACACCTTTTTCCACCAGACGCTGCCCGAACAGGGTGTACGTGGTTTGCATAGGGACACCTCTCGCTTATCACACACTGTAACTGTACCAAAGAAGGGGCAGATTGTCAATGTAAATACTGAGAGTAATTACTGATATATCTGGACTTACGACCAGTTTTGTCAAGTAATTACCTGCTCTGAAACACCGTCTCGGCCCGCGAAGCTACCCCGTCCCTCGCTCCGCATGGATGCAGGCCCCAGGACTGCATCGACACGACGATCTATTGTAATCAGGCCTCATTGTCACTGATTCGCCCGGTAATGTCAACCGTTGATTCTTGACAAATACCGGCCAACCGGGATTCGGGACCCGATATTCCCGTCTCTAACCCCGATAAAGCCCGAAAAAGGCGTGCTAGACCTTCACACTGACGAAGGTAATTTCACAGCGCAACCCCCGATCACGCACCGCCGGCTCCATCTCCATCTGGTAAATGGTCACCAGGTTGTTGCTGCTCCGAATTTTGTACAGCAGTTCCACCACCTCCTCGAGGGACACCCCCGTCAACTCCAACTCCACCATGGGGTGACGGGGCCATTGTTTGCGATTCCGGGCGGACTGGTCATTGCCCAGTTTGGCCCGCTCACTCAGGCCCGCGTCGCTGACCATGCCGTTGATAAAGGGGAAGAGGCTGAAGCTGGCCCCCCGTGCGTTCAGCTGCGTCAACAACTGCTGCTGGCTGAACACCCGCTCTTCTTCGGCCAGCTTATCCACCTGAACCAACTGAAGCTCTTGTTGCTTCTGGGTCAGCTGGGCTTTGGCGGCCTTGTATTTCTTTCCCCAACTATTGGGCACGTAGTAGGCCATAAAAAGGGCCAACACACAAAAGAGGGCCGCAAAGATTACGGTGCCCTTTTCGCGCTTATCAAGTTCATTCGTTCCCATCGTCACCCTCCTCCGTAATGCGGAATACCCGTATCGTAAAAGTCACCCGGCTGCCTTCGGCTTCCTGGCGCAGGTTCGGGTCCACCCGAAACAAGGTCGACTGCTCCAGTTCCGCCATCACCTGCCCCACGTGCTCGGCCTTGTCGGTCGACCCATAGATGGTAATCCACCCGCTCCGCGCACCAGGAGGGGACACATCGATGCGGGTAATTAACACCTTGGATTCCGGCATGCGCTGGGCAATATCGTCCAGCACATCCAGCATGGGGGGATCGCGGAAAAAGTCGGCGTTCACATCCTGTCCCAGCCCCTGGGCTTCCAGGGCACCGATTTCGGCGTTTACCGCATCGATATCGGCCTGAATCCGGGCCACCTGCTCTTTATAGTAGCTCGTGCCAATATAGTAGTAGCCGCCCCAAAGGAGCAGGGCCACCAGGGCCATGGCCGCCGCGTAGACCAGGTGAGGTGCCACAGCACGGGCTACGCTCGCCTGGCTGGCACCGCCTTCTTCAAAATTCAGGGCATGGGCACCCCCGGCACCGGCAAATGCGGCACCCACCACGGGCTCCCAGCAGTTGGCCCCCTGGGGAAGGTCTTCCCGGGCCAATATCCCATCTCCCCCCTTAGATTCGCGGAGCAGACAACGAGACGTGACCGGCAGGCGCACCGCCGTAGACAGGCCATCCTGCTCGGCGGGGGACAAATCAATCCCGGTCACCTCGATGCTGTCAATCTCACCACCACCACGCCACTTGGTCAGGAAGGCCCGGAGCGTATTCTGAATTTCCCGGCCCACCCGGTCGGGCGTATCGATAAGGGCGGCACCGGCCATGGGAAGATTTCGGAAGTAGGCCAACTGCCCATTGAACAAAACCACGAGACTGCTGCTCTGGCTGCGGATATGCAAGACGGCTTCCAGGCCCTTCGACGCCTTACGGCCCACCTGCCAGAGCCCGGTGAGGGCGATGGCATCCAGGTTCACCGCTTCAATGTCGATGCCCGCCTCCTCGAGAATAGCCCGTTGCTCTTCCAGGTGGCTCCGACGCACGCCCACGGCGAGCACTTCGGTCTCGCCGTCCACTTCGGCTACCAGATTGAAATCCAACAGCAATTCTTCGATGGGAAAGGCCAGGTGGGGCTCCAGCTCAAAGCGTGCCGCCGCCAGGACCCGTTTCTTACCGCGAATCGGAATCGTAATGGTGCGCACGATGCTGTGGGTGCTGCTCGCACACAGCACGAAGGACACGGGCGGATGCTTCAACGCGTCCACCGCCTCACCCACGGCCAGTACGAGCGCCGGGATGCGGTCCTCCTCTTCGGCGTAGGCCGCCGTCCGCGACTGCACCTCCAACACCGTGGGCGATTTCCCCCCGGTCTTCACCACCGCCACGCGGACTTCGTCACCGACGAATTCGATGGCACCAATTTTTGCACTCAAGAGCATTGACTGCTGTACCTTTCAAAAGAGCTTGCCAGGGACAGAACCTGCCACGTCATTCCCACCTTCGCGGGAATCGAGAACGCGGCGCGACACTGTCACGTCAAGCGATTCACTATGTGCCCCACATAAAGGGACCTATTGTATAACTTTCCATTCCAGAATGCGATAGAACTCTTCCGGCACCGGAATCTGCACAGACTCCACACTGGGGTCCTGACCCGATTGCACGGCGGGCCACTCGTAGAGATTGTCGTCCTGGGGAACCCGAAACACGTAGGCCTCGTTTCGCACCATAATGTCATCCAGCAAGGCGTCGCCCTGAATTCGGAAGATATGACTGTAGACCGTAAACATCTTGCGCAACGCCGTGTCCTGCTGGTTCTGCTGGAGATTGGGATCCGGGTCGACATTATTCCCTCGGCGGTTGGTATTGTCCACCACATCCGCCTGGGCCGCGGGAGTGACATGGGGACTTAGATCGCCTACCTGCGCAAAAGGCTGTCCCGCCTCCACATCCAGCACCACAATCAATATATCTTCGATAAACACCTCTTCCGCCAGGGGACCCACATCCGTATTGGCGATCCACCCCTCGCGCATGGCCTCCAGCACCTCGCTGATACCCGTATCGTAGTCTACGTGCACCGTATTGGGGTTGATCCGTCCCAGCCAGTCGCCGTGGACCGTCAGGTACTCCGAGAGGGGCAGCTGGATAGGCTCCACGTTTTGCTTGCCGAAATAAAGGTCGGGCGTCATGCCCTTAATGAGCAGGAGCTCATCGATGGAATCCATGGGACCATTCTTACAGGGATAGGGCGTCTCGGCCTTTTCGTAGAACTCGCTTTCCGCCCCGTCGCCATCCACGTCCTCGTCTTCGTCAATCCAATCGCGGATGGAATCCACCAGGGCTTCCGCGTTCACGCTGTCATCCCGCTGCTGGAAGAAATAGACCAAGGCCTCCCAGATATGCTCCCGCAACTGAGGCTCCCCCCCGCCATCGTAATAGACCAGGGCGTTCAGATTAATCTTGCCAAACTCATCGCTGATGGTCGTCCGCATGACCGCGTCATTCAACGGGTCAAAAGTACTCGGCTGAGCCCAGGCACTCAGGCGACTGTCTGACGGCGTGGTCGAACCATCGGCCACGGCCAGCTCGGTCTCCAGCCGGTCGGTCTCTAAGATAGCGATGCCATTGTAGATCGCCGAGCGGGCCGCCAGGCGGGCCTGGTATTCGTTGCCACTGTTGAGGGCATAGGCCGACTCCACCTGGGCCTCATAGGAAAACTCCACCACCAGCACGGTCAGCAGCACCACAAAGAGGAGCGTCAGGATAAGGGCTACCCCGTCATTGCGTTGGTTCATGCGCCGCTTTCGGGCGCGCTTCACGATAGCCCGGCTCATGTTTCATCCTCGAAAATATTAGAGCCACCATCCACGGTCTCGGTCTGACGG
>JAUIMA010000021.1 GCA_030432675.1 Candidatus Hydrogenedentota bacterium
GCTCGTGCCGGAAGGGATATCATTCCACCAGTTCTCCGACCGAATGGTGCTCAGGGGCTGAAGTGTGACGTGGCTCGCGCGCGTACCAATCGCGGGCGTAACGGCGCTGTGCAATTTTCAACAGGAAGAGGGACAGCGCGGTGAACACGATGGCGGAGATGGGCGCGACACCCGCCCCAAAGTGCACGTAGTCGTCCAAGGCCTCGTTAGCCATTGTCAGCGCCGGAGATAGGAAAAGCCATGCGACGTCGGGAATATCGTTGGTTGCGATGCTATAGAAGGCCATGAGGAGCGTCGGAAAAATTAGTAACATCAGAAAGCTCATCGCATAGGTTGCCATAAGGGCGGGTAAACTCCGTTCGAAGCGGGTGGCGGTAAGAATTGCCAAGGCGCAAAGATACACCAGGTTGGTGAAACAGAAGATCAAAGAAGAGACCAAGGTGCCGAAGGCGGAAGGGAAGCGGATGATGCATTCTATAAAGGGCAGGGTGCCTATCAACAGGGCCAGGGTCGGCAAGGCGAGGGCCTGGAGCGCCCCCAGAAACTTGCCCCAAACCACATCGCGGGGGGTAAGCAGGGTCATGCGTAGAGAATCCCAGTTGCCCCACTCGTGCTCCTTGCTGAAGGTGGTGGCCATGAAGGTCGGTGCGAGGGCCAACAGCAGCACGGTCTCCACGAACACGAAAAGGCGTATCGTGCGTTCCGCATCCCGCTCCGTTCCCACGAGGGCCGTGCCGAAGGCGCCCAGGATGACCGATAGAATGGCCACGGAATAGAGTATCCGTATGCTGGTCGTGCCGCGGTTGGCCAGGCTGCTATAGCGCTCTTTCGCGAGCACGGGGTCCTGGTGGTCCCCAATAAGGGGGCGGCGCCGTCGGGGGTCAATCAGGTAGTAAGGAAATTGCTTGCGCCGCGCTTCCAGCAGGGCGGGGTCCTCGATGGTTTTTTCCTGGTTGACTTTCATCGGTTTGGTGGGGCGTTCGAGTACCCGGTGAGCCAGGAAGGCGCAACAGAGGGTAATGCTTCCGAAATAAGTCACGGCCGCGACGACGAAGACCCACACCGAGCGTATACTGCCTTCTGCGATGGCAATGATGCCCCAACCGGGTAGGAGGGCCACACCCGTGTCGTGGGTATATTGGCTTCCACCGAAACCCTCAAGCGTGAGGGACACGACTTCCTCTATCACGCCCTGGCTCAAGAAGACCAGGACACCGGTCGTTACAGCGGCAGGTATGGTGCGATAGAAATAACACGAACAGAGTAGGCCGATCGCGGTGCTGGACACGGCGACGAGCGACAGCAAGAGGAAAATCTGCCCATACTGCATCCAGTCGACGCCCGTAAAATAGAACAAGAGGGAGGCCACGGGAAAGGTGGCGATGGCGAAGAAAAAGAAGAGTCCGAGGATGTTGACCGCCTTTGCAAAGAGGAAGGCGGGTGGACGGATGTAGGTCATGCGAACCAGGTCGAGTTGCTCCTGTTGTTTCTCGGAGCAAACTGAGTTGGAGGCCACGATGGGGAGTAGCAACACCGCAATGCCATAGAGGGCATAAGAATAGACCGCAAAGATTCCCATGCTCAGCGTTCGCATGGTCATCGCATCATCCAGATGAAGTGTGGGATTTTGATAGAAGTAGCCTATAAGCAGGACTAACAAGACAAAGAGCAACCCGGCCACGGCACGGAAGTAGTAGGGATTCCGGAGCGTGGAGATAAGCTCGCGTTTGATGATGGCGATGGCGGGTCTGAACATGCTTTGTACCTACACACCGCCCTTGGTGACGTGGAGGAAGACATCTTCAAGGGTACCTTCCTCTTCGCCAAAGGAGAGCACCCGCACGCCGTTTTGCACGAGCTTTACGAGGATGCCCGAAAGGTCCTCGTTGCTGATGGCCGTTTCGAGGTGAAACTCATTGCCCGAGCGCTCCACGTTTTCGACGCCGGTCTGCTCGGCCAGAATGTCCGCCGCCTTGTCCGCGCCGTCAAGGACCTCCAGGCGAATTTCCTTGCTCTGCCGCATGTTTTTGAGGATTTCCCGGTGATTGCCAAAGGCCAACAACTCGCCCCGTTCGATAATGCCAATCTTGGTGCACATATCGCCCAGTTCCGAGAGAATGTGAGAGGAAATGAGAATGGTCTTGCCCATTTCCTGCAGGGCTTTCAGCAGTTCTTTGATTTCGATACGTGCCCGGGGATCGAGTCCGCTGGCTGGCTCATCGAGCAACAAGACCTGGGGATCGTGGATGAGGGTCTTGGCCAGGCAACACCGCTGCTTCATGCCCCGGGAAAAGGCGCTCACATAATCGTCCGCCCGGCTGGTCATGTCGGTCAGGGTCAAGACGTCGTCGATAATGGCCTTCCGTTGTTTCGAGGGAATCTTGTAGGCCGCGCCAAAAAAGTCCAGGTACTCCCGGAGGCGCATACCATCGTAGACCCCGAAGGAATCGGGCATGTAGCCGATGATCTTCTTAATTTCATAGGGATTGCGCATCACATCCACGCCGTCAATGAGGGCCTTCCCCATGGTGGGCTGGAGCAGGGTCGAAAGGATACGAATCGTCGTGGTCTTCCCCGCGCCATTGGGGCCGATGAAACCGAAAATATCGCCTTTTTCGATGCTGAGGTTGAGTCCCTTCAGGGCCTCAAATTTGTTGTAGTTCTTGGTCAGATTGACCGTTTCTATCATGGCCATGAAATTCAGTCTCCCATGCTTTCAGGCGAAGTATGAATAAGCTGTGCGTGGATGTGGGCGTGAAAATGGCGGTGCTCTCTTTCGCGCCGGTAAGTGCGCGAAAGCATTTCACCGAGGTGCCGGCCATTGTCCGCACGGATTTGGGTTCCAAAGGGCAGTGTGCTGGACCGAGGCGTCAGCAGCAGGTTCCAATCCTTGATGCGGTAGGTGGTTTGCGTCAAGTTGGTATAGGGGCCCAGATCAATGGTGCGTCCTTCCGGCTCTGCTTCCAGTAGCGGGCTTTCTCGTCCCTCTTCTTGCTTGATCAGCGGTAAGTTAAAACCACCCTTATAGTTCTCCTCCCGATGCAACTCACATGTGTCCGCGCCATGAATGCCGGCATACATGCGCGGCTCGGTCGTTACGGTAATCTCCAAGGCATAGTCTTGATTTCCTCGCACCCAGTCGGGAAGGGTGAGTCGGTAAGCGGCTTCATTCCCCGTGGTAATCGCCGCACTGACTTGTTGCCAGTTACTTCCGTCATCCTTATAGGGCGCGACGTCAATGCGGCGATAGAATGCGGAGGGAGCGGGCCCACCGGCATAGGAATAGCCGTAATACCCGCCAGCGTATATGTCTTCCTGGTAGAGGGCCAGATCGATTGGGTCCTTGCTACCTATTCGGGTGTCTTCAATATCCAGCCAGGCGATCAGCAGGCTCGCGCCGAGTTGGACCTGCGCGTCGGTGCCCATATCCAGGGTGCCGGTGGGCGGTCCGTCCACCCACGCAACGAAGCACGGAGGTGTGGTGCGTTCGGAGAGGTTGAGGGCCCTGCTGGGAAGGGCGGCGAGGAATTGCTTGAATTGCTCGACCATGGCCGCTTCTCCCTGGTCCACCGTGATCTGGGCGCCGCCCGGGTGAAGTGCCGCGCCCGCAGAGAGTCGTCTCATGGTAGGCACCGAATGTTCTGTGGTTGCTGGTATTCGATAGGTGCTGCCGTCTCCCTCCAGTTGGATGACCATGTCATCGTAGAGTATGACCGGGCGGGCAAGGGGGAGGCCTGTCTGGTTGGTGACCGTGCCTTCCAGCCCCGCCGCGTCTCGTCGGAGCGCCACCTCCAGCGGGCCATCGAGACGGATAGGCGTCTCCGTCTGGATAAAGCGCATTTCACTGGCGCCCACGGTCAGGTTGGTGATGCGCCCCGGGTCATCCTGAACAAATTGGAAGGGACTCCGCCCCCCGGTTCCGAAAATACCGCCGCCGCCATCGAGCCCGCTTTGATGGTGGGTGACATCGGTGACCAGGGTGTCGGGGTAGATAAGGTTGGCATCGAATTGGCCGCTGCCCTTTGCCAACAGGCCGGAAATACCATGCAACATGGCGGTGTCGTTGTTACTCGCTAGTTCGAGTATTTCCAGCTGTTCCAACTGGGTCTTTCGGGCCCGCCCCTGGGTGCCGAAAAACATGGCGTAACTCGTAAAGACGACGGAGAAAAAGACCAGACAGACCCAGGCCATTTCCCGACGTTTCATTCGGTTCCAGAAGACCCAGTTGGCCACAATGGCGACGAAGAAATAGAGGAGCAGGTAAATGACGACGGAGGAAACGGGAAAAAGGCGCACCCCGGCGATGCGGGGCAATTGCTGGGTGGCCGCAGCGACCACGGCAGCGAGATTTAGGGGGCGATCGACCATACTCTGGAGCAAGAGGTGGTTCCAGAGATTCAAGTAGGATTCCTCATGTTGCAAGAGGCCACTCACGGCATCGCTGGTAAAGGTAACCACCTGTCCGCCCCCGATAGGATGGATACTGCCCGCGCGGTACGCGTTTCCTGCCAGCGGGCGCACCGTGTCGTTGGCGGGGGTCAGCGCCGTAACCATGCCCTCACGGTTTTCCGTGACTTCCATTCCTTCGGCCCGTGAAGGCCAGATGGCGCGGGCGAATTCGGGCTCGGAGAGGAATTCGTTGGCCCCGATGTGGACACCGAGTAAGGGCTCTACCCAGGTGCCTACATAGCGGTCGGCATGACTTCCGAGATTGACGGCCAGGGTGCCGCCCAGCATGACGTACTCCAGAAGGAGGGCCCGCTGCGCTGCGCCAATCCGTTCGGGGTCAATGTCCCCCAGGACGATAATGTCGAAGGCCGTGTAGCAGGGGAGCCGGTCGGCCAGGTACCCCAGCTGCTCACTCGCCAGCCCTTCGCGGTGGAATCGCCGTTCCAACCCTCCGATGACCCGGCGATCACTGAGGAAGCCATAGTCGTGATAGGCGTCATCCAGGATGAGGCCGAGGTAGTCCTTGTTGTCGATGGGGCTAAGCTGGAGCCACGTCGGCACGGGGGTGACCGAACGATTGCCGTGGTAGAGTCGTGCTTCGATGCGGTCTACCCGGTCCAGCTTACAGTACAAACGAAAGCGTTTCTGGGAGCTGCGGGGGGATTGAGCGGGCACCCGGTAAATGGGACTTTGAACGTCGCCATTAAAATCATAGGTCCGTACTTCAATCGAGCCCGAGACGTCTCGTTCGCTGTTGTGCACGAGCACGTCCACCGGTACCCAACTGCCATCCCGATAGGCCACACCGTAGTTTACCTGCATATTCAGGACAATTGATTCATCGTCCGCCACGGCGGGCGGGCCGCCCCATAGGGTCCCCACTACAAGGAGCGATAGGAATAGGGAGCGCATGCTGTTTCGCCAGAGAAAGCCCGATTGGTACGCGTCTGTGTTCATCAATACTCCGCCCGGTAGGTATAGACCCACCATTCGATAGCCAGCACCGCCAACCCGCCGAGGAGTAGCCAGCGCCAGAGTTCTTTGTTAAAGGAAATCGGTCCCGTCGCGGCCGCGAGTTGCTGAGAACCCAGTTGCACGTTTTCCGCGGGACGAATAGCGGACTCGGACTGGTCCAGCAGATTCACGGCGTAGTGGTCCACCTGTTCGCCACGGGTGACGGTGTAGGGCCCCGCCGTCTGGGTCGCCGCATAGTACACGGGACGCAATGGATCGAGCGTTAAGGTCGTGGCGCTGCCATCCGGACCCGCTACGGCGGCCACCAAGGACTCCGGCAGGGCGTAGACTTCAATCGGCGTGCCCGTCGTGAGGGCCGACTCATGGGCTACCTGCCCCTGAGGTAGCCAGGCGAGGACATTCTGCATGAACAGGGGGAAGGACAGGTGGAGGGGCCAGTTGGAGTCGCCAATATCAAAAGTGATCAGGAGCATGGGCTGGAAGGACTGGCTGATGTCCGCGATGAGCGGACCGCCCTCGGTGGAGACGAGGGTGGAGGCGCCCTCCGGCAAGGTGAGTTGGAGGGCCTTCGCAATGGAGACGTTGCCCGGGTTGGTATAGCGTAACACCGGATGCTCCTTATCGAGTCCCATGACCGGTGGGTTGCTGAGCTCGCCGATGACTTCGAGTCCTTCCAACGCGGGCACGGTGTTGATGAATACCAGGGTGCCTGCGGGGAGTTCCTCGGGGCTCCACCCTTCGAAGATGTAGAGGTCTGTTTCCTCATCGGGGCTGAACTGCTCCGGCGTGCCCACCGATAGGTTGACCCGGGGGTCGAGGGAGAATACGTGGCGCAAGGTGCTGAGCCCGATGCTGTCAGGCGACCCGACGAGGTAGACGTGAATCACGGTCTCCGGCTTTACCGACAGCCAGGCGGTGTTATCCCGTGCTAAGGCATCCTCCAGGTCGAGTTCCGCGCGAAGAATGCCCGCGTCCAAATCAGGCAGGACGAAAATGGCTTCGTCTGTATCGCCCGGTGGAATGCTAAGTTCATCGACCCCGAGCAGGTGATCCTCGAAATAGAGGGATAAGGTGGTTTGGGCTTCCGTGTCGCGATCGTTATAGACCTGAATAAAGCACTGTCGGGCTTCTTCCGCCGAGGTGTCGTTACGGACGCTGAGGCGGGTAATACCCAAGTTGTTGTTGGTCTTTCCTACCTGGATGTATTGGACCGGAAGGCTCAGGGCCGCCAGGCGTTCGCCTTCCTGGATGTTGCCATCGCTGAAGAGTAACACTTCCAGCCCATGGACCACGGCCGTGACGTCGGGATTGACGGGCGCAATAGAACGAATGATCTGGGCGGCATCCCGCACGTTGCTGCGGGTATCGCGGGCTTGGATTCCTTCGATGGCCCGACGGAGATGGTATCGGTCATCGGTCAGTTCGCAGCCTACATCGGCCGACTCAGCGAAGGCAATGACCATGGCCTTGTCGCCCCGTTCCATCCCATCGACCACTTCCAGGGCAGCGGCTTTCGCCTGGGCGAGTCGGGTGCCGTCCCCTTCCAGCGTCTGCATGCTGGCGGAATGGTCGATGAGGAGGCACAGGTTGCGCCCTTCAATGCCGCTGGATTTCATATAGGGCCGGGTCAGGGCGAGGGTAAGCAGCAAGAGTATGAGAATCTGGAGGAGGAGCAGCAGGTTGCGACGCAGTTTCTGAAAGGGGGCATTCGCCGTCAAATCCTGGAGGCTTCGCATCCACAGCATGGTGCTGGGGATAACAACTTCGGAGCGACGGAGCTTGAGTAAGTAGAGAATGATTAATGGTGGAATGAGTCCGAGAAAGGCGAAGGCGCGTGGTGTGATGAAGAAGTCGAGGAAGCTCATCGGAGGAGCCCTCCCTTTCGGAATACATCGAGGAGAATGTTCTCCACCGGCGTATCACTCGACACAAGATAGTGTCCCATGCCCCGGCTCAGGCAGTAGTTGCGCACTTTTTCGACAAAGGCATCGCGGTTTTGCGCGTAGCGTTTCATGAGGGCCCGACTCACCGAGACCTCGGTATACTGCTCCGATTCGCTGTCTACAAGCTTGAGGTCCCCGGTTAATTCGGGTGCGAGCTCCTCGGGGGCGAGCACCTGGACCACATAGACGTCGGAGCGTGTCGCGCAGAGGCGTTTCAGTGCGTTTTCCACACCGTGTTCATCCAGAAAATCAGAAATGACCACATAAACACCCCGGCTCCGCTGGCGCATGGAATACATACGCAGGGCTTCATCCAGATGGGTGCTTCCGGCGCTTTCTGCGTTCTGGAGGAAGGCGAAGAGCTTGTTGGCCGAAGCCTTCCCGCGGATGGGGGTGAGGCCTTCGGTGCGCTCCCCCGTCAAGAGTCCGACAGAGACCCGGTCATAGCCAGACAAGCCGATGTAGCCCATGGCGGCCACCAGCTTTTGGCCAAAGGCGAATTTCTGTGGCGTACCAAAGGCCATGGATTGACTGACATCCAGCAAAAGGTGAAGCGTTACGTCTTCAAATTCCTGGAAGAGTTTCAGGTAGAGTTCATCCAGACGACCGTAGATATTCCAATCCACGTGCCGCAGATCATCGCCCTGGACGTAGTCCCGGAAGTCAGCGAACTCCGTACTCGTTCCCTTGCGTCGGCTCCGCCGTTCTCCTTTGGCCGCGCCGAGGTGCACTTTCTTGACGGCAATGGCCATGCGCTCTAATCGGCGCAGGAAAGCCGCATCCAGCAGGGGGGCCGTATTTGATGTGGAAGGGGGCGTCACGCCACCAGCTCCGCCGTCTTGACGCCGTCGAGAATGCCCTGAATAATCTCGTCGGATGTAATGCCTTCGGCATCTGCCTCAAAATTGACCAGTACCCGGTGGCGCAGCGCATGGAGAGCGGTTTGCTGTATGTCGGCAAAGCTCACGTTGTAGCGCCCCGCCCGGAGTGCCTGTACTTTTGCCGCCAGCAGGAGGGCCTGGGCACCCCGGGGGCTGGAGCCAAAGCGGACGTATTGTTTGACGAGGTCGGTGGCATACTCGGTGCCGGGTTGGGTGGCGAGGACGAGACGCACCGCGTAGTCGGTCACCTGGGGTGCGGCCACGACATCCCGGACAAAGCCCTGCCACTTGCGGATTTCGTGACCATCCATCACGTTGCTGCCCGTGGCCACATCGCGGGCTGTCGTGCGATCGAGGATCTGAGTCAGTTCCTCGCGATTGGGAAAGGCCACGGCCACCTTGAGGAGAAAGCGATCCAATTGGGCTTCCGGCAGGGGATAGGTGCCGTCCATTTCAATGGGGTTTTGCGTGGCCAGGACGAAGAAGGGCTCTTCCAGGG
Organism: Candidatus Hydrogenedentota bacterium; assembly: GCA_030432675.1. GTDB lineage: Bacteria > Hydrogenedentota > Hydrogenedentia > Hydrogenedentales > JAEUWI01 > JAEUWI01. The sequence goes on from JAUIMA010000021.1 coordinate 8,748, forward strand.
TGTGCACCGTGCGGGCCACCGATACGGTGTGTTCCTGCATGGCCTCCAGCAGGGCCGACTGGGTCTTCGGGGTTGCCCGGTTGATTTCGTCGGCCAGCACGATGTTGGCGAAGATGGGGCCGGGGCGAAACTCCATCTGGCGATGCCCTTTGTCATCTTCAATCAACATGTTGGTGCCGATAATGTCGGCGGGCATGAGGTCGGGCGTAAACTGGATACGGCTGAAATTCAGGTCCAATGCTTCACTGATGGTGCGCACCAGCATGGTCTTGCCCAGTCCGGGGACACCTTCCAGGAGGCAGTGACCACCGGCGAAGATACACGTTAAGACGGCTTCGACGGTGTCGGTGCTGCCGACGATGACCCGGCCGATTTCGTTTTGCAGCTTATCGAAGACCTCGCGGAATTCGGCCGCCTGTTCTTCCACGCTCATGTTGTTTCTCCTTTATCTGGATGGGGACAGCGGGGGCTGTCCGCAAGTTTGTTTGAATAGTTTTCCCCACGAAGAGCACGAAGGGTGATGAAGGACGGGGGCATGGGGAATAGTCGCCCACTCCTCTTGGAAAAGCACGTCCAGGTGTCCGAAGGTGGGCTAAAGTGGGTTAGCCTTCCAGGCTGACGCAACATGCCCTCGAAATTCCACGAAGCGCGCGGTGGTGGTACGTTGGCTATGGTATTCCAGGGTGCTACTCGTGGCATCCCGCTTTTTTGGAGGGTTTGAGCGGGTGACGTGACAGGCTGGAAGCCTTTTCCACGTTGGCTGACGTGGGTACCGTCGCGTTGCACCCGTAGGGCAACGAAGGTCGGCTGATCGGGCATGTCGGCGAATAACGAATCGTCCATCATTTGCCTCCTTTATCGGTCTGCTTCTGGGCCTTTTCTTTGGCCGCCAGTAAGCGACTGGTGTAGTCGGAGTGGCCTTTTTTCTCGGGCGCGGCTGATATTTCCGGGCCACTGCTGGTGCGCGTTGCCGTGGGACTCAGCTCCGAGGAAGGCGTCGTGACCTCTCCGAAGGAAAGGGGCTCCGAGGCGGTTCCATAATCGTGTTCCTTCGCCGCAGCACGATACACGCCCGTGACTGGCTGGGGGCGCAGGGTGGGCGCGGGAATCCACCGCTTTAGTCCAGGAAGGGCATGGAGCACCTTCCAGAAGGGGACCAGCAGTGTCGTCGGGTTAAACATAACGCGGCGGATGAACACTTCCAGGAGTAAGAGACAGGCCGCCAGGGCAGCGAGCCAATGCCAGATGGGAAAGATGTTGGCCGAGGCCACCAGGTCGTGTTCAAAGGGATTGGTGGTGTCGTCGAGCATGCGCCCGCCGCCCAGGAGCGCATATTTTTCCAACAACGGCGTGTTGGTGGTGTTGAATTCATACTCTCGGGAATAGTCGACGGCCAGGCCCGTGGGGATCATGCGCTGCACGTCCTGCTCATCGGCATAGGTCAGGTTGACCATATAGACGCCCGTGTCGTCCAGGGGAAAGGTGCCCTCATAGATGCCGGGTCCGGATTGGCTCAAGGCGATTTCACGCGACGCGAAGCCCGGGGTGGTCACCACCCCTTTGGGACGCAGAAAGTTGATGAAATTTCCTTCGCCATCCACCGCATCAATGCGTACCACGCCCTGCCCATTCTCCCGTCGGGTCTCCACGCGGAAGTCCGAGGGCGTCAGGTCGCGAAGGCTCCAGCGCACCGTCTGGGCCCAGAACCGGTCATAGCCTTCCCAGCCAATCCAATTGGCTCCCCAGCGCTGTGTTGCGTCGGAGGTGAAGGCAACCGCCTTGCCCAAACCATAGCGCCAGTGGGCCAGCACCGGGTCGCCCTCATCAGATACGAGGGGCACCGTGGCGGTTTCTTTAGGGAACGTAACCACATAGCCCTTGAGGGACGGCATGGTGGTGGTGGCCAGGCCATAGAGCAGTTCGGAGTTGTGGAGGGGTTGGGGAACGAATTCGACTTCCCGGAAAACGCCCATCTTTACGACGGCCGCTTCTTTGGTGAAAATCTGGGGGAGTTTGCGGGGGTCCTGCACGAAGTAGTATTCGCCTCCGGTGACCCGCGCCAGGCGGCGAAGCATGTCCTGGTCACTCAGGCTGTGGGGGTTGATGCAGATGGTGCTGATCGAAATGCCGGCATCCTTGTAGGCATTCAGGTAGCTCGCTGGTGGTGCGGCGGGATCGCCGTCGGATATGAGGATGACCCGTTTGACACCGGCGTCCACGTTCTTCAAGGCGTCGTAGGCCTTTTTCAGGCTCGGGGTAGTGTCGGGCATGTCGCCGAGGTTCCGGCTTTGCTTGTTGATGCTGTCCCGCATCATGGATTTGTCGCCCACCGGTTGGAGCTCATAAATCCAATCACCGGTGGCGGGAAGATAGCCCAGCGCCCCCATGAGATCCCGGGAGGAGAGCACATCGAGTGCCGACTTGGCAATTTCGGCGGCCCAGGCGTTGCCATCGGGAAACTCGCAGGTGTGAAGAATGGCAATCAGCGCGCCCCGGGGCAGGACTTTTTTCTCTTTGATGTCCATGGATACGGGGAGCACCTTCTCCACGGGCGTATTTAGATAACCACCCGCCCCGAAGCTGTTGGGGCCGCCGATCATGGAGAGTCCGATCCCATGATCACGCACCATAGCTTCCAGCATGTTTAGTTGGCCGGGATTTAGTTCGGTGGCGCTCACATCGGAGAGAATAATCCCGTCGTAATTCTGCACCTGGGCCAGGTCGTTGGGCAGATTGCCGACATGGGTCTGATCGACGGTGATACCTTCGCGCACGAGGGCCCCGTGCAGTTGCTGGGAGGTCTCCGTGTTGGCGTCGATATAGAGCACCCGGGGATTTCCGTGGACCGTGGTGAAGGAGCGCCCGACGTTGTTTTCCCGCACGCCATCTTGCGCGGCATCAATGTGTACTTCGTACTCAAAAAAACCGGCTTCAGCCGCTTCCTGGGTGAGTACGAAAACGTTGTCCCCGGCCTTGAGTTGCACCGGCTGGGGCGGCAACATCTGCCGGTCGCTCCCGGTGCGGCGCAATACATTCAAATCGGCGGTGCCCGCTTCGTCGGCGTGGACCACGATGCGCAATTGGAAGGGCTCTTCGGTGCTCGCCTGCTGGGGGGTACTTACTTCCCGGATGCGCACCTCGCTGGGCCGCTCCATCTGGATGGGAACAACGTCAACCGCGATTCCTTCGGCCTGGGCCAGCTTAATCTCTTCGAGTGCCGCTCCCTGGGTTTCGTTGCCATCGCTGAAAAGCACGACACGGCGCATGTAGCCCTGGGGGAAGGCCGCCATGGCCAGGCGAATCGCTGCCGCCACGTCGGTCTCTTCGCCGCTGACGAAGGACTGAATGTCACCCAAGTCCAGGGTTTCGGCCACATCGAGTTCGATGCTGGCGTCGGCCCCAAAAACAATCACCCCCGTTTCATCTTTATCGGTCATGAAGGTGTCGCAATAGTTGCGCACCCACTGTGTCGTACCAAGGCGGATAGCGTCGGGAATGCTGTTGGAGTGGTCCAGCAGGAAAAAGACGGCGAGTCGGTCCCGTCGGTGGACCCATTCGGCACCCGCGAGGGACGCAATCACGAGCAACAAAATGAGGCTGCGTAAGGCGACCGTGATACCCTTGCGCGTGGATCCGAGGGAGCGGATGCGCAGTCCCATATAGATCGCCCACGGTATAAGCAGGAGCAGTAGCAGGGCCATCGGCTCGGCGAATCGTAGTTCTCCCGTCATATCTGTCGCTCCGTGGAATCGAAGCATTGAATCCGGTGGTTGTCCGTATCCGCCACGTAAACCCGGCCCGAAGGGGAGACGGTGACACCCCGGGGGGCGTCCAGCTGTCCAGGTCCCCGACCGGCGCTTCCGAAAACTTCCAGCAGGGTGCCATCGCTGTCAAAACGAGACACACGGTGGGTACCATACTCGGCGACAAAAATAGTGTCGTCCGCTCCAACACACAGGTCATGGGGGAACTTCAGTTGGCCCGGGTCCGTTCCCACCGCGCCGATATTCCGCAGCCAGGTGCCGTCAGGCGAAAAACATTGGATACGGTGATTCGCCGTATCCGCTACGACGAGTTCGTGCTTGCTATTGGTGCCAATGGCCATCGCCCGGTTGAACTGACCATCGGATTCACCGTGGCTGCCCCATTGGCGGAGGAAGCGACGTTCCGTATCAAAAACATGTATCCGTTCGGCTCCCGTGCCGTACTCGGAAACAATGAACTCGTTGTCTGGCCCCAGTGTAATCCCGGTGGGATAGATGAACTGGTCCTCTGCGGTGCCAAAGCTTCCCCACTGGGTCAGCAGGGTGCCTTCACGGGTGTACTCCAGGATACGACTGTTGTGGGTGTCGGGAATCAGGACTCGGCCATCGGGATGAAAAGCGATGGCGGTAGGGGTTCCGTTTTCTGTCTCGGGCAGGATCCAATGTCGGACAAATGCTCCGGATTCATCGAATACCTGCACCCGGGCGGTGGTGTCGATTACATAGACTTCGTCTTCGCACACCCCGATGGCGCGGGGCCGGAGGAACTCACCGAATCGACGCCCTTGACGGCCCCAAGCGACCGTATCACCACGGTGCGTGTTATCCAGACAACCGCCCAGAAGGCCAGCGCCCACGGCAGTCACAAATTCCCGCCGTGTTAACGCCATAGGCCACCGCTCCCCCGGATGCCTGAAAGTGCGGTACGTGCCGCACGCCTGTCCGCCGCGTATCTTTCCGTGTGAAAAATCTCGGTCAACCCGCCTATCCCCTCATGCGCTGTGCTACCAGACGAAGCTGCCTTCCGCAGCTCCGCATCATCCGTACGCCATGCTACTCGGCTGTGTCGCCGCCTTCCAGCGTGCCGAAGTAGTGTCGCACGAATTCCTCGGAGCCCCGGGGAATCTCTTCCCGTGTCAGGGCTTCCTCCGCTTCCTGCTGAGCCTGCACGATGCTACCCTGCATCACCTGAATCTGGGCTTCGCTATCCTCGTCGGGCGTGGTTTTCTGGATAATGCTGGCCAGCATTTTTCCTTCGTTGACCTGACCGGGCAGCATGGTGGGGGTCATAGCCACCTCCACATCGGGGAGATCCCCGACCCGGTTGCCTTCTCCCTGGCCCGCTCCGCCCATTCCGAGTCCCTTGCCACTACCGATGCGGAGGCCTTTCTGATAACCACTCCCACCGCCGCTGCAACTTCCTCCAGCGCAGGTGCCCGAACAGGCCTTCCCTTCGCAGGTGCCGTTGCAGTCCTTGCCTTTTTCACAGGCGGCGAGCTTGTTGCCACAGGTGCGGCAGAAGGGGCTCTCGCCCATCATGCCCTTTTCCCAGGCCTTCATTTCCGCCATGGCCTGATCGAGTTGGGCCAATTGATTTAATACCGACGCCAGCTCCTTCTCGGAAAGTTCGAGGCTTTCCATGGCCGACTGCATGCCCTCGGGACTGTCGCTGGCCAGCGCGGAAGCGGCCTTGGCTAAGGCAGAGGCGAGGGCGGAATCCAGTTCGCTCGCGCCGTTTTCTTTCAGGGACTTCGACATTTCTTTCAAGTCGGTGGCAAGTTCTTTACGTTCCTTCTCCGAGAGGCCGCCCTCGGCCAGCTTTTTCTGGAGGCTTTCCATTTTCTTCTTGGCGGCCGCCATATTGCCCTGCTGGAGATCCTTGGAGAGCCCTTTGGTAAAGGGGGAAGCATTCGCCTTGTTGCCGGTCTTGTTTAGATAGGACTTGGCTGCCAGGGCTTTCTGTTCTTCTTCCATGCTGGCCCGCAAGTTTTTTACTTTGGCGAGGGCCTGTTTTTCCGTAATCTTGCCATGCTTCAGCTCTTCGGAAAGGTTTTCCAAGGCGAGGGCTTTCTGATTGACACCTTCAAGGGGGACCCGGTCGGGGGCTTTAAGCGCTTTGGCGACTTTTTCTAATCGCTTGGCCTTCTCTTGTTGGGCCTGGGCTTTCACGGTGGCCTGGAGCGCCCGCTCCTCGTAGCCGAAGAGGTCAAACTCCGGCAACGCGATATAGGCGATACCAAAGAGTAAGACCGGCACTACAAGCCACTTTGTCGCCCGGGTAGGTTGCAGGGGAAAATCACGGCCTACATTGAGGCGTCCCACATGGTGCAGGGCGTCGCGGTGCACGGCGGTCACCATGGGCGACTCTAGCCCGGCGAGTTCCAGGGAGGACGTCAGCCGTTCGCGGAGGCCCAGCCGCTCGTCGGCGGCCAGGGCGGCCGTCTTAATATCGGGACGCTGTCGATAGGTGAGCCAGCCGGCCGTAAGGATGCCAAGGGTTAGAATTGTCGCTGCACCTTCAACTTCATAGCGGAGGAGCGGAAAGAGACGGCACAGGAGCAGCCAGAAACAGGCGAGCGAGGCGGTGACGAAGAGCGACTGAGAAAGATGCATCAGGCCCCGCTGGGCCCAAATCCGTTTTCGAACACGATTGAGTGGAACGTGAAGGGGAGACATGGTGTCACCTCCGGTCGAGTTGCCTGCCGCCAAATACCGCGCTATGCCGATACCTCAGTATAATGGAGTACCGTCCTTTCCGCAATACATGGCACGCCAGTGTCCAGGTTCTGCCACAGCCGTATAGCCCATGCTATACCGTTAATGTCCTCATGCTTCTATAACGATCATTCGGTCAGGTCGGTTCATTTTCGACGTACGGGCCACTTTCGATGATGCCCTCGGGTAGTTTGGCGGAGAAATCAGACAGATTTCGCATTAGCGTGGCCCGGGATTCCGGGGCAACCGCGTAAATCGACACGGTGTGCCAGCCACAATTGATATTAAAGGGGATACGCCAGGCACCCACCTCTTCCCAGTGGGGCGGCAGGAGGGAGCCCTCGGAAGTTTGAAACCACCGGTCGTAGACTATCGCCACTTGGACATCTTTCGCCCGGGTGAGGCGCTCGATATCATCGGCACCATAGTCTCCGTGGAGGCGGGTTTCGGCCACTTCCTTGGAGGCCAGCCCAAAAATGTCCACCATTTGAATATCGGTCAGAAAAGAGGGCGCGCCAATATCGTTCAGCGCCACAGCTTGCCCATTGTAGTACGTGCCCAGAAAGCGGGCCATCTGGATTTGCTGGTTGTAGATATTCCACGCCCGGATAGGCAGCGCCAGGTGGGCAATGGCCGCCAATAGAATCAGGGTTGCCAGGGTCCCCGTGGCCACGAATCGGTGCACCCTTCGGGTATAGGAAGACCGGGGTAAGAGGCGGAACCCTTGTTGGAAAAGAGGACCAGACTCTAGGGCCAGGGCCACGACGCCCAGGGCGGTAAGATAGGCAACATAGCGGGCGTAGACCCCGGTGGCGGCGAACTCCAGGTGAACCGTGGCGGTTATGAGATAAATCATTTGCAAGATGGATGAAACGTTCCAGATGTCTCGGCCCTGTTGGTAACGCGCCCGCAGGGTGATGGCGCAGCAAAGTAGGAGAAAGGGTATTTCCGGATGGGCAATGCAGTTGATCAGAAACTTGGGTCCCAGGTGAAGCCAGAATCCCCGGATTGTTACCGAGGGTGCCCAAGCCTTCAGCTGAACGGAATAGGGCAGGAGGGGCAACTCCATTCGATGCATGAATGCGCCGAATAATAAGACGGGTATCAGGGCTGCGACGCCAAGTGCAATCCCGAGGGCGATGGAGCGCCCCCCGTCTCGGTGAAAGCCGTGGCGCAGGGCAAAAAGAATACAAACCGATCCAACAAGCGCAAAACCCTCAAATCGAATACTGACGACTAAGGCACTGAGTAGGAGCAAGGGAGCGAGACTACGTATGCGCGGTCGGGGTTGGACAAGGAGCCGGGCCGCCTGTAGGGAAAAAGCCAAACAGACCCAGACTTGCAGTATGTGCTCCATTCCGATAAAAACAAGCGTAAACACACATGAAAACAGGGCCGTCCGTAGGGCAATGCTTTCCCGACCCGTGGTCGCCGGGAGCAGGGTGCGGAGGCTGTTGTGGAGCCAGAGCGTAAAGCCCACGGCCAGGCCCAGCGAGAGATAGAAACCGGTGAGCGGCGCCGAGCCCAAGACCAGCATCGTCGCCCCCAGGAGAAGGGGCCACACGATGGAAGACGAGGAGGCACTGGCCTCATAGGCAGTGACACCCCAAACCTGATCCTCTACCAGGTGTTTGGCGAGGGCCAGATGGATATAGCTGTCATCCAGCGCATAGGTAAACGAGCCATCGCAAAGATAGAGAATGAGCAGGAGCACGGCTGCCGTGTAGGCGAAGAGCACACCGAGGACCTTGAGCAAAGGCATGGACTTGATTCTTTCAACAGGGTTAGGACCGCAGACCGGACACGTAACGTTTGTCCCTTGAATTCGGAAACCGGCCTGAGGGACTTCCAGGCCCTGCCCGAACGAGCTCCCGTGATCTGGCGGTCTTGACGGGGACAGGGGATTTTCCACCAATATTTGAGTTCAATAACCCGGCCCGACACCGTGTTGTTACAACGATCTACTCTCGACCGAAGTTTCTTCCGTTCGCGTTTCCAACAATCAAAGAAGCGTCGGTGCTGAATACCTTCACTTCGTGGGGGAGGAGGCGGGTCAGTATCCTTCCTTCTCGGACTTCCAGGGTCTCATCCCCATAGAGCTGGTGCAGGTTTTTTCCTTCGAGGGCGGAAAGTCCGTTCAGTTCGACTCCCATATGGGCCATGTCGTCCTCGTTGACAAGAACGACCAGGCCTCCCGATTTGTTAACACGGGCAACGTGTGCGACGCCGCGAATAGGTTCAATCAAAGGGGCTTCAATCAATCGGAGTGTCGCCTCCTTCACTTCAGGGGCGATCAATACGGGTTGCAGGGCAGACAACTCGCGGGTAACGGCAAAAATTGATTCCAGAAACGCGTCGTTTTTCGTATAGCGGGAACCCCAGTAAAGGATAGCCGTGGCCCCATGGGCGATGGCGTCCCACGCCATGAAGCGGGACTCGTCAAAGGTCGGATAGGCATCCGGGAGGTCTTCTTCGGTCTTGACCTCGTGCCATGAGAAGGCCTGGAGCACCATCCACACGGGCTTGCCTTCGCCCACGAGATTGAAGCGCTCGGTGTAGGCACCGACATTGGCGATGGGGCGCCCCACTGATTTCACCGGGTACAGGTCACAGCCGGTAATATCGACTACGTCCATATACTGGCGCACATACTCGGTGTCGCTCTTGTAGGCCTCGTTGAACCAGACGGGGCGGGTATTGCCGTCAATCTCCCGGATTGCGGCCACCCAATCATGAATGTTGGGCATGATTTCCGCCGCGCGTGCTTTCGCATGGGCCACGGCGTTGGGGGTCTGGGCCCACCAGGCATTTTTCATTTCGTGGGTGCCGTCGCGGAAGAGGCCACTGTAAGCGGTGAAGTTCCACACCAACTCGTCGGGCCCTTCCCAGATGGCGAGCGCGGGGTGTTCTGCCATTGTCTGGATGCGCGCGCGACCGGCGTCATCCAGGGCGGTGTGCATGGGAAGGGTATGCCAGCCATACATGCCGAGAGTCCGCGCCCGGTCGAGGGCCTCGGCATTGCCACAACTGACGAGGTTTACGCCGGCGCCGGCCATGCGTGTGGCCAGTGCGTCGTCTTTCGGGAAATTGTAGAAGCCGATGGGGAAAAGCGTCTTGCCTTCGACATGCATGAGGCCATCGTGGGCGTGGACCGGTGCTGATATCACGGACAGGATTCCGAGTATTACCATATACTTCATGTGTAGATTTCGCATGGACCGAGGAAGCTCCTGATGTTGGTTGACACAGTGAGAATAACAGATGAGCGGCACGAGTCCAATGATGATTTACACCGAAAAGGATACATGATACATGCCAGGAAGTGGCGTAGTCTGATTCAGTAAACGTTGAAAGATTTTTTGACGAGCTCTGTGGAGACGTTGGAGTGGGAATGCGGATATACTTGGACAATTGTTGTTTTAACAGGCCCTTTGATGACCAGTCTCAGCTTCGTATACGTTTGGAGTCGGAGGCGAAGCTACGAATTCAGGAAGAGGTCCTGGAGGGAACCTACCAACTCATTTGGTCCTACGTACTGGACTATGAGAACAGTCGGAATCCGTTTCAAGAGCGCCGCGAACAAATCTCAAGATGGCGAGCCCATGCAAACGAGGATATTTCTGAGTCACGGGAAATAATTACGTGTGCGACAAAACTGGCGGGAAATGGGCTAAAAAACATGGATGCCCTACACATCGCTTGCGCCATGGATGCGAAGGCCGTGTACTTTGTGACAACAGATGATACAATCCTGAAGAAAGCCACACGGATCCAAAACATCCGAGTGACGGATCCCATCGGATTTATTCGAGAGGTGATGATATGATTACAGATACAGAGATTAAGGCGAAAGGAATCTACCTCCTGGCGAAGCATCTGGGTGACGTAGAAGCTGAACGTTTTATTGCACTCATTCAGCGGGAACCTTTCGACTACACCCAATGGCGCCAGCGCACCGACGAATCCCTTTCTATTGAGGAAATCAGCAAGAGCGCCATGTCGTTGCGGGCCAAGGAAGATTCGTAGGGGCCCTCATTTGATCTCCCGCTCTCACACCCGGACAGAGGCCTCCCGTCAGGCCCATGCTGTGCGCATCGGTGACCCGCTCTGTCTATCCGTGTAGTTCCGGTGCGCCAATATAATTCTGACCACGGATAATCTCGATAACACCGATTAGGTTCGACGGGAGTCTACCATCATTACCAGAATCGATTTATATGGAGCGCCGGCGGGCCGCCGGCGCTCCATAATTCGACGCATTTTCGCTGTCTAAAACTCCGTCACAGTCGCACCGCTGACGGTAATTTTTTCTGGTGCAATAAGTCGTTCCAGGTTATCGAGGTCATAGGTACTCAGCGCGTTATGCACCGTGTTGATGAGCTGGTCCTGGGGACGTGGCGCTTCCACGACGGCCTGCCACGTGGGGATGCCGCCTGTGAGGGTCAGGTGGGCGTAGGCCTCCGGTTGAAGCGCGGCGGCGTGCAATGCGGGCACGGTGGATTCGCCGTAGGCCGTCAGGGTGATGGGGGCCTTGGTCTCTGCCGCAAACCATGCCGTCACCTGACGCAGGTCTTCCGTCCGCAGACCGACCATGGACAGGGTATTGAGGTAGGCGCGCATGAAGGTGCTCCAGTCATTGCCCACCTTCATCCAACCGCCGCCCCACTTGTAGTTCTCCGTGAGACCCATGCCGCGCAAGGACACAAAGAGATAAGCGTGGTTGACGGTGAGGCCGACATCAAGCACAGATTGCAGTTCGTCCAGGTTGGTGTCGGGGGTAAAAACATGGGCCTGGGCAATATCACCCGCCTTGGGCAGGTAGGCCCGGGCAGGCAGCACAATGCCCGGCTCGGTGTTGAGGAGTAGGTGCCGCACCGTGTGTTCGCCCATTTCTTCTTCACCGAGGACTTCTGCGGTTACGGGGGGCAGGGCATCGGCGCCCCGGATGCCCGCAAGCTCCCGCACCTTTTGCAGCGCCACCTCGGGCGTATTCTCCTGCCAGAAGGCGGCCCGCTGCGCCTTGAGTCCCTCGGCGCGCTCCCGGCTGATGTCGAGGGTGCTGCGGTAGTCCTCCATGGCGGTAATCTGGCCCGTGGGGGTGCACTGCATATCGGCATCGGAGAGCACGGCGAAATGGATTTCGTCTACGGGTGCGTCCACGTCCAGGCCTTCACGCAGGTGGACGCTGAAGCCATGGGTTTCGTCCGCCTCGACCAGGCTCACCCGCTCGGGATAGCCCAGCCGCGTGTAGAGGCGCTTGGCTTCACGAAAGGTGTCCCAGCTGCCCTGAATGTCGAAGAAGTCCTGCGTCGCGGTGAGCATGAGGGTGGGACGGGGTGCACGGATATGGAGGTAGTCTGCATGGTCCAGGCCGTTCTTGATCTGGCCGAAAATGTTCTGCTCGCCATCCTGCGGACCGATGGTTTCGAGGATGCGTTTCCACGACGTGACATAGCAGCTTGGTGCCGCCACCGCTACCCGCTTATCGAGGGCCATGATATAGCTCGACAGGGTGCCGCCGCCTGAGTTGCCCGTGACGCCGATTTTTTCGTCGATGATGTCTGCGCGGCTCTGGAGATAGTCGATGGCGCGCATGCCGTCCCAGATGCGATAGCCCGCGATAGAGGTGCCGGTGAGGATGGCACCCACATCGAAAACGGTGTGCTCCACCGTAGTGCCTACGTTGGGCACGCCCTTTTCGTCCTGATAGTGACGTCGTTCCCCCTGGCCGATGGGGTCATAACAGAAGGCCGCCATGCCGTGTCGCGCAAGGAGAATGCAGGCCCGCTGGTAGGCCTCCGCCGCTTTGCCGTTAGCGCTGTGTCCACAGGGCACCAGCACCGCCGGATAGGGACCTTCCGTGACCGGCAGGAAAAGCACGGCCGTCACGAAGAAATTGGGACGACTCTCAAAGATGGTCTTTTCATAGCGAAAGCCCTCGCCCGTGCCTTCGCCGACGACGCGGGCATTCAGGGGTGTCCGCTCGGGAAAGCCCCCCAGGGCCGACACGAAGTAGTGGTACTTTTCGTCCTGATAGGCGGCGATGTCCTCGGGGGTCTTGAGGGATTCATAGCGTTCGCCCCGGGCCGCGATATTCGCGAAGGCCATATCTTCCAGATAGCGATTGACCATTTCCTCCGGGGCCGTGCCGCCAAGGGACTTTTGAATGGCTTCTTTATAGTGGTCATCCGAAACACCGGTAAGGGCCAGGGCCGCGCCGATGAGGCATGCAGTAAGATTCACGGGAACTACTCCTGATTGGGGTTAACGTCGAAAGGACAGTGTGCCACGAAGGGGCCGGTGCTGTCGAGGCAAGTAGGGATGTGCACGTGACGTACTTATGGAGCGCCAGCGGCCCGCTGGCATCGGTGCAACGAAGTTGCACCATGAATGGCAGCAGAAATCGCGTAGACCGCGATGCCGTCGGGCTGACGGTACCCCAAGAAATTCCAAGGGTGCCACCCTTACGCACGGGAGCCTTGGCGACCACGCTTACGGGTGTGGGGGCAAGCAAGATGTTCTCCCAATTGCGAAGGCAAATCAACGACGGTCAGTCCCTACACCCACAAAGCCGTTCGTTCCTCATGTCTTTGAGGGTGGCACCCTTGCCGTGACCCTCAGCAATACATGCGTTGACTCAATGGGCCTCTTGGGCCTACCATAATGGGACAGTGGCAGTATCCAAGGGGATTTCAAATGTACGTACTAAACACCGACCCGAAACACGCGCGTTGGCAACGGCGCTTCCAAGTCTTTCAGCTTGCCTTGGCGCTGCTCTCCTTTTTAGGTGTGCTGTTGATTATTTGGGCACAAGCCACCATCGCAACGGACCCGGATTGGCCTGCATACGTCACGGAAGGGGCCTTCCCACTTATATTCCTCGCTATTGCGGGTGCGTCGTGCTATCAGTATTTTTCCGGAAGCCGGGGCATCGCCCGGGTCGTGCTGACGGAGAAGGCCCTGGCGCTCAAGCAACGGGGCAAGCCGGCCATTTTTGTAAAGCGTGATACGTGCATCGCCTACGGTCCGAGCAGACGCGTGTTTCTATTGGCCGACGGAAGTGAGTTGGATCTTTACGCCACCAAACTTCCCCCAAAGTCCGCCAATGAAATCAGTGCATTCGTAATTGCGCATTGGTGGGGGGCGGAGACATTGGACGCGTTGGAGCACGCGCTGGAAGAAAAATGCCCTATATCCAAAGTGCTACGAGGTCTGTATTTGACCTTTCTGCTTCTGACGGTGTCCCTGATCGTGAGTGCGCCCATTGGCGTGGCCCTTGGATGGGTTGAGTTGCTCGATGCCTATACACAATTTTTTGGGGGTGTACTCTCCAGCCTTGTTTTTTTTGTGTTGCTACGACTGCGGCAAGACAGGGAAAAGGTGCGCGCCGACTATCGCATCTATTTCCCCGACGTTTCTATTGCCGAGCGGCCGCCGTATGAAGAGCCGCCGGTGCAAGTCCTTTGGGAGCGAGCGTAATGGCGTATAAGGAAGATACATTCTGGGGAGAACACGAGCCGGTATATTCAGAGTCCGAGGCGCTGCGGGAGAAGGCGGAGGACCGGGGGATGGTTGCGGAGAAAGTATCGGATTGGCGGAAGTGGGGGCCGTCGCTGCTCCTAAGTATTCCACTGCTATATTTCGGGATTGTTGCGATTCTCCGGTCGGGAGTCGATCGTGCAAACGCGTTGTTCGCATTCATGATGCTCTTTCCCATCGCATTGTTGTTGGACTTCGTCCTCCAGTCTGCCGTGCGCCGTTATCGCCTGGTGGAAGACGATACCTGGGTGGAGCATTCTCCACCGCCCCGTCGGAGACCCCACGCGCTGCTTCTGCAGGTGTTAGGCACGCACACACTGTATGCACGAGTGGGGCCACCACAGGCAGGGGACCCACCAATCTACTTCCATCCGGATATTCGTGGCGTTGGGCATTGGTATGTCGTTCCATTTTATGTGCTCGCTATGTGCAATGCTCTTGTCGGAGTGATGCTCTATGCGAGCCCGCTGGCCTTGCTCTATATAACTTTTATCCTTCTTCACGTGTTTCGTGCCGGGTACATGCGCGCGCGGGTGAAGGCGAAGCTGGAGGACGTCGCGGGCGCGTTGGAGGACCTGGGGACCTTCGAGGCCAACGCGCCTGCG
>JAUIMA010000552.1 GCA_030432675.1 Candidatus Hydrogenedentota bacterium
CGCTTCGCCTTCGGTGTAAGTCGTTTTCTGGCTGCGGCGGAAGAAAGCGTTGCGTTGAATCGGAAACGCGAACAGCACGACGAGAAAATGGTGAAAGTGCTCTGCGAAATACGAGACCATATGGAACATCGCACCATCAAGAATTGAATACAGAAACGAAAAAGTACCCCCGTTCCCTGGCGCTGCCGGGGATCGAGAATACCAATACATCGCACAAAATACGGTTAAGGACCGAGCGTGAGAAACGATAGTTCCGCTACGTCTCAGGGACAGCGGGGACTAGAGAGACAGCAGGAAAGGTTACCTGCTGTCCCTGTCGTCCCTGGGACCGAGAGTATTCGAACAGGATAAAAGTCATCCGTGTGTGGCCGAGTGCCCCGCCGGAAAAACGTATAACAACAACGAAGGAGAGAATCCATGAAACTAGGATTGCTGACCTGTATGTTCGGCGACAAGCCGTTGAAAGACGTCTTGGAAATCATCCGGCCCCTGGGCCTCGACACCGTGGAACTCGGTGCCGGTGGTTACCCGGGTGATGCCCATGCACCCACCAAGGAGCTGCTGGCTTCCAAGCCCAAGCGCACCGAGCTGCTCGCCATGATCAAAGGCGAAGGCCTGGAAATCAGTGCCCTGAGCTGCCACGGTAACTCGCTGCACCCCAACAAGGCCCTCGCGAAGGAATTCCAGAAGGCCCAGTCCGATACCATCAAGCTGGCCGGCCTCCTCGGTGTGAAGACCATCAACGACTTCTCCGGCTGCCCCGGTTCCGACAAGAAGGCCGAACAGCCCAACTGGGTGACCTGCGCCTGGCCGCCGGACTACCTCGAAATCCTCGACTACCAGTGGAACGAAGTCGTCATTCCCTACTGGAAAAAGCAGGCCAAATTCGCCAAGGACAACGGCGTCCGCGTGGCCTTCGAAGCCCACCCCGGATTCGTGGTCTACAACACGGAAACCCTGCTGAAGATCCGCAAGGAATGTGGTAACAACCTGGGTGCCAACTTCGACCCGAGCCACTTCTTCTGGCAGGGCATTGAGCCCATCGAGTCCGTGAAGGCCCTCGGCGGCAAGGCCATCTTCCACGTCCACGCCAAAGACTCCAAGGTGGACCCGGTCAACGGTGGGATCAACGGTGTGCTCGACACGAAACACTACGGGGATGAAGCCAACCGTAGCTGGGTCTTCCGCACCTGCGGCTATGGCCACGGGCTCGAATGGTGGAAAGACTTCTTCTCCACCCTGCGTCTTGTGGGCTATGATGGCCCGGTCAGCATCGAGCACGAAGACAGCCTTATGTCCAGCCAGGAAGGCCTCACCAAGGCGGTCGAATTCCTCAAGCAGTGCATCATTCGTGACAAGCCCGGCGCCATGCACTGGGCGTAGTGCGAAGCACAGTACGTTGAAAAATAAACGAGGAGCACGGAAATTCCGTGCTCCTCGTTTCGTATGAAAAAGTAGTGGAGACTCTAGTCCATCTCGGCCAGATTCTTTAACTCTTTTTCATAGCAGGCGGGGCAATAGCTGTGGGTAAAACTCGCCTGCGTATGCTTGCTCACATACTCTTCCACCACGCTCCAGTAGCCACCGTCATCGCGCACTTTTTTACAACTCGCACAAATCGGGATGAGGCCCCGAAGTGTCTCTACGTCGGACAGGGCCGACTTGAGCTGTGCAATGAGTTCGTCTTTCTCCCGCTCCCGTTCCCGCACAACGGCGCGTAGGCGGGCGCGCTCCATGGCATTGTTGACCGCCCGGCGCAGGTCGAGTTCCCGGAGATCGCTCTTCGTCAGATAGTCGTCCGCACCATCCTGTAGCGCCTGTACGGCCAGGGATTCACTGCCACGGGCGGTGCACAGCACGGCCGGAATCATGGCCTCTACCAACTCTGGAACGAGGATGATTCCCTCACCGTCGGGAAGGCGGTGATCCAGCAGGACACAATCGGGGGTATGTTCTTCGAGGGTGAGACGCGCTGCCTGGAGGGTTTCCGCCAGAAGATAGTCGTATTCCTTTCCGAGATGCCGTTGCACGGACTCCCGAAAAACCGAGTCGTCGTCGACTACAAGTAAGGTTGAACTCATTCAATGTTCCCCTGGGGAAAGTCGACCAGATCGCAATAGTTATTCAGCATCTGGGTCACCTCCTGAAAGTTTGCGCTGATGTGGGTCTTCAATATGTAACCCGCTATGTTGCGGGCATAGCTTTCTTTGAGGTCGTTTTCGTCCCGCGACGTCGTCAGTACAAAGACGACCGCATACTTCAGGCTTGGATCGGAACGAAGCTCGTCAAGAAACTCGATGCCATTCATGCGGGGCATTTTCAAGTCCAACAGTATGATGAAGCGCGGTATGGCCGCGTTGCGCACAAAGTCCCGGAGCTTTTCCAGGGCCTCCAGACCATCCCATGCGCGCTCGATGGTATACGGCGCGCCACTCTTCACAAAGGCGCGGGTCACCCGCTCCGCCTCCACGTCATCGTTTTCTACCAGGAAAACGGTGGTTCTCGTGTAGGAATTTGACACGCAATCCTTCCTTGTGTAGATCATTGACTCATACGAGGCAGTGTATCAAATTATGCACAATTCGCGGTGTTGTGGGCATTCTACGTGCTATCAACGCATCGCAAATCCCTGATATCAGGTATAGGTTACACGATTCAGGTGGAAAACAGCAATTAAAGGACCAATGTTCGGGGCCAGGTGAAGTGAAAGGTGGTCCCTTCACCCGGGGCGGATTGGACCGATATCGTTCCCCCGTAGGTTTCCAGCGACTTCTTAATTATGGCCAGGCCCATGCCGCTGCCTTCGACCTGATCGCGGGGGCGTAGTGTTTCAAACATCAGGAAAATACGTTCATGGAACGCCGCCTCGATACCGGGCCCATCATCCGCCACCGTGAATCGGTAGAAGTCGCCTTCCTCCAGACAGTCGATAGTGATGACACCTTCTTCGCGGTCGTGATGCTTTATCGCGTTTCCTATGAGGTTGTGAAAAATGTGACGCAAGGGGGTTTGAACGGACTCGAGTTCGGGCAGGTTCGGGCTGATGTCGATACGAAAGGTTTCCGGCGGCTGCAGCATGACAAGCACATCATCGACCAAGTCACGTACCGGGAAGCATGTAACGGCGGTCTCGAGTCGCCCGGCGCGGGAATAATCCAACAAGTCGGTGAGCAGAGTTTTCAGCCGGGCGGCCCGCTGCTGAATCTGTTGAAGATGGCGCTTCGACTCATCCGGGAGTAGTTCCGAAGCGTCCTCCTGCACCCAACTCGATAGATTCTCAATGCCCTCCAGGGGAGTCCGAAGATCATGGCTGGCCACATAGGCAAATTCGTCCAGTTCGCGGTTGCTGCGTTCCAAATCGGCGGTGTACCGTGCGAGGGTCTGTTCGGAGCGTTTGCGCTCCGTGATGTCTACGATGGACGCGAGCACCAGCGTTTCTCCTTCGTCTTCAATGGGGTTCAGCCCGATTTCCACCGGGATCTCAGTCCCGTCTTTGCGAAGCCCGAAAAGATCGCGACCGTGCCCCATTGGCCGGGTTTCGGGACTGGCATGAAAGGCGGCACGAAACCCCGGGTGTTTTTCCCGGTGCTGCGTTGGGATCAGAATATCGATCGTCTGGCCTGAAAGCTCTTCCGTTGAATAGCCGAAGATGGCACTACAGGCGCTGTTTGCCATGGTAATGACGCCATTTTGGTTCACAATGACAAAGCCGTTGGGGGCGGCCTCAAAGACGCGGCGGAGCCGGTCCTCTGACTTTGTAGTTGCCAGCAAGGCTTTATTGAGTTCTGTGTTGATGGCGCTCAACCGGGGGAGATGGAGGACTTTCGGAATCGCTGGAATCAGCGCAATTACGGTGGCCCAGGAAACCACGGCCGTGATGAGCTTTACGATGCCGGATAGTCGATAGGTGGGCCACCAGAAGATGCCGGCATCCAGGAGGTGGGTGGTGCCGCAGGAAAAGATAAAGGCGGCAAAGAGCCAGAACACCGGCAGGAAGGGGAAGTCTTTCCGTTTCAGGACAAAGTAAGCAAGGATGGCTGGAATGGCCATGTAGGCCCCCCAGATGGCCGTGTCGGAGGCGATATGGAGCCACCCGTGCCCGGGACTCCAGTTACCACAATGCCAGCGAGACGGGAAATCAGAGGTGTCAAACAGTTTCTTCCAG
>JAUIMA010000022.1 GCA_030432675.1 Candidatus Hydrogenedentota bacterium
ATTTTTACCAGTGACAACGGTCCGGTAACCGGTCAGCGAAGAAGCCCCGATGGTCCCTACCAATCCGGCTCTGCCGGCCCCCTTCGGGGTAGAAAAAATCAGACGTGGGAGGGGGGGATGCGGGTGCCCGCCATCATGCAATGGCCAGGAACGATTCCGGCCGGGACCGTGGCCACGGCGTTGAGCACGTCCATGGATATCTTGCCGACGATTGCTTCGATTATCGACGTGCCATTGCCCGACGCAACGATTGATGGAAAGAATATCCTTCCCATCATGGTCGGAACGTCGCCCGGCCAATCACCCCACGAAGCCTTCTATTACTATCGCGACAATCGGCTCCAGGCCGTGCGCAGTGGCCCATGGAAACTTCATGTGTTTCGGCCCGAATGGAAAGCGAAATCGCATGCACCCTTGTTGTATCACCTCGGTCGCGATCTGGGTGAGACGACGGATGTGGCCGCGCAACACCCCGAGGTGGTGAAGACCCTGGAGCAGTTGGCGGAAGCTGGACGAACCGAGTTGGGGGATGCCGTGGTGGGGCGTATCGGTGCTGCGGTGCGGAATACGGCGGTTTTCGGTTCGGATCGCAATGGGGACGACGGTCATCTGATAAAGGTCGACGGTTTGGAAAAGTAGCGGGTTCCGTTCGTTTTGGCACACATTGCGGGGTTGAAGAGGCAGTTAGAAATGGGTGAGAAGTGCGATTTAGCTTGCATCATTACGGGTAGACCCCGTATGATCAGGAGCTAACCCACCAACCCCCAGCCCGTCCCGGGCGATCAGGAAATTTGAATGAGCACCCCACGCACGCATGTATCTCTGGATGGCACCTGGACACTGGCCCTGGACCCGAAGCACGTCGGCGTCGACAAGCGCTGGTTCGCGACGGCCCCATCGGACCAAAAAGAGATTCAATTACCCACCATGCAATCGCAAGAACTTGCGACCAACGGGGGCGTGGGCTGGTTCTTCAAATCATTCGAATCCGATGCCGCCTGGAAGGGCTCGTTTGTTTCCCTCCAACTCGGGTCGACCCGATTTCCTTCGCGTATCTGGCTCAATGGTACCCAGTTGGGCGACCATGTCGGAGGCGGTACCCCTGCGTCATTTCCTGTTAGTGCACATCTCAAACCGGGCGCGAATCTACTGGCCATTCGTCTCGAACTCTTTGAGCAGGATGAAGAAGTGGTGGGAGCGCTTCCCGTGTATTACCCTGGCGATGTTCCTGCGGATGTGTCGCTATCTGTCGTTCCAAAGGCGCATATCGAACAAGTTTATCTGCAACCGGATATCCGCCGGAAGCGGGTGAAGGTACAGGTTGAAGCACCCTCCGATGCGACGGTTCATCTAAGTATCGAAGGTACGGATTACCGCATGGAGGGCGAGCCGGGCGAATTGACCTTATCTTTTCCCGAGTTCGAGTGCTGGTCTCCCACGACGCCACAGCGTTATGTGCTGCGGGTCGATCTCGTTAACAGTGACAACGTGGTGGACAGCCTGTCAGTCCCCTTCGGGATGCGCGAATTCACGGTCAAGGACGAGCGCTTCTATTTGAACAATCGGCCCCTCTTCGTGAAGTGCGCGAGCTATGTACCCCAGTACCCGACCACCTTAAAGGCGGATAAACTGAACGTGCTTATCAAGCGCGAGTTGACGCTCTTAAAAGGGGCCGGCTTCAATTCGGTGCGCATTTGCGACACACCGGCGCCGGAGGCTCTGCTCGAATTGGCCGATACGATGGGTCTCCTGGTTTTTGAAGAGGCAGGCGATGCCGACTCATTCGGCAGTACGCCCGAGTGGGAACGTGCCATTGAGGCGCTGGTGTTGCGTGATAGGAATCGCGCTTCCGTCGTGGCCTGGTGCGGCATCCATGTCGTCCATCCGAATGCCAAACCCTCCCAGAACCTTCCGGCATCCTGCGCGGCCGATATTCGCGCTCTGGATCCGAGTCGCCTGTTGTTGTGCGATGCGCCACCCCGCCGGGGCATTAAGTATTTTTCCTCCACGTTGGTGCGTCCTTATCGGGATGATGCCGAGGCTTATGAATCCTATGATACCGCGATTATCCCGCCGGTTGGCCAACTGGCCAAAGACTACCTGCGTTTTTCCGGAGACCCGGCCCGCCTGAATTATCAGGCCCGTCTCCGCGTGGGAGGAACGGCTGGTTGGACCGATGGCACCGCGGCAGGAAAAGCACAACAGCAGCAATTTGAAGAGACGTTTCTCGCCCGTAAGATGGAGCGTTGCTTTGGAAGCGTAGACAATTTCATCGCCGCCGCTCAGAAGATGCAGGATACGGCGCTGAAGACGCAGATTGATGCGGTCCGCTCCAATGTGAAGATGATGGGCTATGGCATCGAGTACCTTTGTGATGGACCCGCCACGGCACCCTTTGGCCTGGCGGACGTGAAACGTCAGCCCAAGACGGTCTTGACCGCACTGAAGCAGGTGCAGCAGGAAGTTCGCCCGGTTATCCAGATGTACAAGACCAACCTCGTGCCCCGGGAAGAAGTGGGGGTGACCATCATGCTGGTCAACGAAGCGCGGATTGAAGGGCGGGGGGAACTTTCCCTTCAGGTCGTGGGGCCTACTAATCAGGTGCTTTGGAAGAAAAAGCGTCAGGTCAAAATTCCCCGTCACGGGCGGGAAATCTGGTCGGGTGAAATTGCCGCATCGGGTTCACCGGGGCCCCACCGATTCGTGGTACGTTTACTTCAAGATCGGCAAGTTGTGGGTGAGAACTCGGTCGATCTTCATGTGGTGCAGCCCCTCAAGGCCGAACCTGTTGAAGTCAACGTATTGGGCGAAGAGTCGAAGTGGCATAAAGCGGTCAGTCGATTTGCAAAGCTTCATAATTTCCTGGCACCCATTCATATTATTCCGCCCCTCACCAATTCGATTCGTGCCTATCCGGCCAACGATCTTTTCCAGGTGATTGCCCAGGTGAATGAAGGCGCGGTGGCCATTGTGTTCAGCCCGCCACAAGATTGGAACGATATTACCGAATACGTGGGAAGCAGCCTGAAGATTTCCTCCCAGCGCATCGACGAAGGACAACGGATCAATCACCACTACGCCAAATTACACCCCGTATTCGACGGGCTTCCCTCGCGGGATCTGATGCGCCAGCCCTATCAAAACCTGCTCTCTATGTGGGCCTTTGAAAATGATACCGATGAAGAGATGACGGGGGTACACAGTGTCTTCCGGGAAGCAGGCGGTGCGTTGCGGCATTGGTGGGGCAATAACATTACGGTGAAGCGATTGGGGGCGGGCCGGGTGGTGTTTACCCACTTGCGCGTGCTGGAACACCTCGGTAGCGATCCCGTGGCCGACCGCTTTTTTGTAAACCTCTTGCAGCACTTCTCTCGCCGTTCTATACCATCCACCGAACTAATCGGTGCCGACCAACGGGCCGTGGGCTGGATGGCCAATGAACGGAATACGGGCTGTCGTAAATGGATGGTGCTGGGTTCTTTTCCCAATTGGAATGGGCGCTCCGGTCACGACACGGTATTTCCACCCGAGACGGCCATTGATTTTGACGCGACCTATCCGGGCTGGTACCGCGCGTTGCGTTGGAAAAACTGGAATACCCGGGACCTGAATCGCCATACGCTGGACTTTACTGCGGCCCTCGATGGAGATGTGGGAACGGGTGAGCCCACCCCCTATGGCACGGCCTATGCCTATGCGGAATTCAGCTGTGACCGGCGTCAGGAAGTGGCCCTCAACCTGGAAGGTGGCCATGCTACCAAGGTCTGGATGAATGGCATGCGTATCCACGAGACCGATATTGAAGAAGAAGGTCGCGGCGACTATGAAACCCTGGTCAGCTGGGTGAAGCAGGGCAAGAATACCTTGCTCGTTAAATGCTCCAAAGGCCCTGGTCCCTTCACGCTGGCCGTCGATATTGACCCCACCGGAACGGCACCGCTCTTGCTCAACTGGTGGAAGTAAGCACCCCTACTCGGGGTCTTCCTCCTTCTTCGCCTTCATGCTTCCGAGGACGTCGGAGGCACTGGAAAGGGCTTTCAGGACCGATTGGGGTGTTTCCACGGGGCTGTCTGCTTTTTTGGACGCCTTGGCCGTGGGCCGCGATTTTACGTTGATTTTGGGGCTGTCTGAGGCTTCGGCCGGTCGGCGAGGGGCCCGACCCAAGGCACTCAATGCGGCGGAGGCGGCGGCGAGATCGGGGCCTCCTTCCCCAGAGCGGGCGGGCGCCTTCTTCGCGGTGCCGGAAGTGGTCTTCGGAGCCTCAACGGCGGCTTCTTCTGTTGGTGCAGGTGGAGTAACAGCCTTCGTCGCAGGCTTTTTACGGGCCGTGGTCTTTTTGGCCGGGGCTTTCTTCCGCGCGACCGGTTTTTTCCGGGGGGCGGCTTTCTTCTTTGCCGGCCGCTTGGGTGCCTTCAGCGTTGGTGTGGATGCGTCCTCATCGGTCTCGGGCGTGTCGGTCTCCGGTGCGACCGTGGGAGCCTCGGCGACGCGGGCATAAGAATCGCCCGAGAGGATCTCGGCACGTTGGGACACTTTGAGTGGCGACTGATAGCCCGTGGCGATTTCGGGTGTTTCAATCGGCATGCGCTCCCGGCTTGGGTGGGTCTCTATCCACCGGGCGATGGGGCCAAAGATCTCCCGGGCACCCTCGTGCGAGAATGCAAGGTCACAGTGGTTGTAGTCGTGTTTGAACCCATGCTCTTTCGCGCAGACGAGCATTCGTTTGTCGGACGTGGGAAGGGCATCGAAAAAGGCCTTTGCATTGCTCAGGGAAACGAAAGGATCCTGCGGTGCGTAGAGCACGAAGAGCGGTAGATCCAACTCAGCGAGACCATCCAACACGTTCAGGTTGCCCCCGTCCATGCGCCAGCCCGGTCGGTTGACCCAGCGGCACAGGTCATCCAGGACGCCCGGCAGTGGGTCTTCAATCATACGGTAGAAATGACCGGCGTGCATGGTCCGCGCGACATTGCGCATATTGGTGGGAAATACGGCGGGGCTGAGGCGAAAACAGCTGACCACGGGAACCACGCCACGAACAAAGGAGCCGCTCAGTGCGGGGAAGAGTCCCGCGAGCTTGAACATAAAGGGCGAGCGGCGACCGGGCTTATCTTCAAAGCCCAGGGGGGAGCCGAGGGTCGTTCCACTGGCGAGATTGTCCGTGCCATATTTGAGGGCGTAGGCATAGAGCAGCATGCCGCCGAGCGAATGGCCCACATAGTGAATCCGCGCATAGCCCGTTTCCTGCTGGATATAGCGGATGGCTGTGGGGATATCGTCGTTGAGAAAGTCGTCGGTGCTAATCTGACTTCGGGTGCGCTCGAAGGGGGGCACGGAGGAGCGACAGCCACGAAGATCGACGGTCCAGCAGTCATAGCCCCGCTCCACGAGGGCATCGACCAGACTGACTCCTTCCGGGGAGGTGAAGTTGTGTTGATTGGTATTGGCACCGTGGACGAGTAGTACGGGCTGTCCGCCGGTGCGTCCTTTACGGTAGCGGCACATCCGGATTTTCCAGAGATCCTGGGTGGTCACCAAGACGACTTCATTGGTACTCAATTTCTCCGGGAAAAGGGAGTCCAGCATCGACCAATAAAGGAGAACCAGTAGCACCAGGCCGAAAACGACGGCCAGGCCAATCAACAGAGGGATCATAAATCACGTTCCTTGCCGCAACGCGGCCATGGGTTTGCTATTCGAAGCGATATCATACCGCATCGCTGGCCCGACTTCATCCTGCTTCCGATTCCTGATGGAGAAAGGCATGGATAGTCTGGGCAAGCTCATCGCTGAATCCCGGAAGGGCGGCAATTTCTTCCGGGGTTGCTTCCCTGACTCTGGTGACCGATCCGAGCTTGGTCAAGAGGGTTTGGGCGCGGCGGGGTCCGACGCCTGGGATGTCCACCAAGGTGTTCTTCAGGGCCGCTTTTCCCCGCTTCTTTCGGTGATAGGTAATGGCGAATCGGTGGGCCTCGTTCCGAATTCGGGCGGCCAATTGCACCACGGGGCCATTCTGAGGGAGCACGATAGGGTTCATCCGTCCGGGGAGAAAGAAGCGCTCGGGCGACCGATCGCCTTCCTCCTGAGTGCGGGACTTGGCAATGCCAGCATGGGGGAGGTCTTCGATGCCGAGATCCTTGAAGACCGCCGTGGCCATGCCCAACTGCCCCTTGCCGCCGTCAATCAAGACAAAGTCGGGCAAATCGTCTTCGTCAATGGCGCGGGTGTATCGGCGCAACAGTACTTCCCGCATGCTTGCAAAGTCATCCTGTCCGTCCACGGTTTTCATGGAGAAGCGGCGATAGCGGGCCTTGTCGGGTTGGCCGTCGGTGAAAACCACCATGGAGGCCACGGTGGCCGTGCCCTGGATGGTAGAAATATCGAAACACTCGATACGCTTGGGGAGCGTAGGGAGTTTGAGCGCCTCCTTCATGGTGGAGAGGGTGTCTTTGTCTGCCGCTTCGGAAAGTTGTTTCTCGTGGAAACGTTGTTCCGCATTGCGATTGGCGAGCTCGATGAGGGCCGTCTTTTCGCCGCGCTGTGGCCAGTGGACCTGGACCTTGGAACCCCGTTGTTCGGAGAGCAGTTCACCCAACACGTCGGCGCTTTCGAACTCGAGGGGAACGAGCACTTCGGCCGGAATCGATGGGGCTTCGCTGTAGTATTGCAACACGAAGGAACTGAGCAGATCATCCAACGGCATCTCCTGTCGCTTGAAGAAGACGTTGCGTCCGCCGAGCATTTTTCCGCCCCGGTAAAACAGAATCTGGATAGCCGCGAAACTGCCCTCGTGATAGATGCCAAAGACATCGCGGTCTTCTGCACCGGGCACAGCGACGGTCCGCTGCCGCTCCAGGGTGCGCCGCAGATCGAAGAGGCGATCACGGAGCGTGGCCGCTTTCTCAAATTCCAGGTTTTCCGCACAGGCGTTGATTTCGCCCAGCAGTTGTTGTTCCAAGGTATCACTTTTCCCCTCCAGGATAAGCAACACCTGGTTGAGGAGCTCATGGTATTCATCGCGGCTTACATAGTCCACACATGGCGCCACACACTGCTTCATCTGGTAGTAGAGACAGGGGCGTGTCCGGTTTTTCATGACGCTGTCTGAGCAAGTGCGCAATGGAAAGAGGTGTTGGAGCTGACGCAGGGTATGCCGCACGGAGGAGGCACTGTGGTAGGGCCCGAAATAGCGGGCCCCATCTTTGCGATAGCGACGGACCACCGTGATGCGCGGAAAGTCCTGGCGCGTATCGACCCGCAGACTGATATAGGTCTTGTCGTCTTTGAGCTGGACATTATAGCGGGGCCGGTGCTGCTTGATGAGGCTGTTTTCGAGGAGCAGGGCCTCTTTCTCATTGCCGGTGACCAGGAACTGAATGCGGGATACCCGGCGCATGAGGAACTTCACGCTGTAGCGGGAATCACTGGCATTGATGTAGGAGCGAATGCGGGCACGGAGGCTCTTGGCTTTCCCCACGTAAATGGGTTTGCCTTTGCCGTCCTCCATGATATAGCACCCGGGTTCCGTGGGAACCGTAGTAATATCGAAGCCGTCAATGAACTCTTCGGCGCTTGCGGCGGGCTTTTCTCCCTGGAGGGCAATCGCGGCAGTGGAGGTAACGGTGTCGGATGGTTGCTGCATGCCGATAGAATACCATAGGCATGCACGTTCAGGCGCGCCTGCATGGTATAGTTGACACGTCCGCGATGGTGCATCCCATGCATCCGGTGTGTCGCAGGTGGTAGTAGTGGTATCAATCCAAAGGACACGCATGACCGTGGAACGCCCCCAACCTCTCCCTGCAGGAATCCCTTCGCCGCTGGCACTGCAACGCATTCGACTGTTGGGCCATGTGAGCCTGGCGATTACGGCGCTGGTCTTTATTGGAGCGGCCGTCTTATGGGGCGAACCTTATCCCCATGTGGGCAAACTTATCGTGGCCCATATTGTGGGCGGGCGCGCCGGCAATGCGACCATCGGTCTGAATAGCGGCTTTGATCCGTGGTTCATCCTCTTTCAATCCTGCATGCAGGATTTCATTATCATGTTTTACGCCTTTCCAATTTTTGCGACAGGTCTTGCCGCTGCAGAAAAATGGCCCCTTATCGGACCGGCCCTCACACGGATTCATGCCCTCGCCGAACGCTACAAGTCCCGCCTTGCCCCTTACGGCGTCTTGGGACTCATGCTCTTCGTGCTTTTTCCTTTCTGGAGCACAGGCCCCTTGGTGGGTGTGGTCGTCGGCTACTTGCTGGGACTACGGGTGCTTTGGTCGTTCAGTGCGGTAATCGTGGGCAACGTGATAGCCGTGGCCCTCTGGATATTCGCCTTCGATTTTGTAAATGGGAAGCTCCTCGCCATTGACGAGAACCTACCCTGGATAGTGGCGGCCGCCATCATTGTGGCCAGTATACTGGGTGGCCTCTGGCATCGCTGGCAGCGGCGTCGGCAGGCGGCCGCATCTGCGAAGGGCGTTCCAGGGGATGACCTGCCGAAAAAACCGGTCCTTCCCTTGCCCGAATGAGTAAGCCCGCATGCGCACAATGCGTCTGGATTCCTGCTCAGAGACTTGATTGGATGACAGACGCGCGGTAGGATTCGGCTATGACTGAGCACACGACCCTCCAAACTGCTGCGCGACTGCTGCCGCCCCGTCCCGATGACGGACACAAAGGTACCTTCGGCCACGTTTTCCTGCTGGCTGGTTCCCGACGCTATCCCGGGGCGATGCGCCTGGCCTGTGAAGGGGCTGGTCGTTCGGGTGCGGGGTTGGTCACGGCAGGCATCCCCCAAACGCTGATAGGCGTGGCCGCCGTCACCTTGCTGGAGAGCATGGGGCTGGCGCTTCCTGATACGGCGACGGGTGCCTTGGGCCGCGACGCGATTGAGCCGGCCATGACCTTCGCGCAGGATAAAGACAGCGTGGTGATGGGCCCCGGATTGGGGGCCGACGACGAAACCCTCGACTTTGTGTTGGCCTGTGTACCTCGGATTGCGGCCCCGCTGGTATTGGATGCCGATGGCCTCAATCTTGTGGCGAAGAATGTGCTTTGCCTCATACCCCGGCCCACAGGCAGCACCATCGTGACGCCCCACCCCGGCGAAATGGCGCGGCTTACCGGACTGTCCACGAAAGAGGTCCAGTCCCAACGGGAGACGGTGGCCGCTTCCTTTGCGAAGACCCATCGGGTCATCGTGGTATTAAAAGGATTCGAGACGATTGTGGCCCA
Organism: Candidatus Hydrogenedentota bacterium; assembly: GCA_030432675.1. Lineage (GTDB taxonomy): Bacteria > Hydrogenedentota > Hydrogenedentia > Hydrogenedentales > JAEUWI01 > JAEUWI01. The sequence continues at coordinate 9,232 of JAUIMA010000022.1, forward strand.
TCCCGATGGGCGTATGGCCATCAACACGACCGGGAATAGCGGTATGGGCACGGGTGGTACGGGCGATATCCTCGCAGGCCTCCTCGGTGGCCTGTTGGCCCAGGGGATGGAACCGTGGGACGCGGCCCGTCTGGGCGTGTGGCTCCATGGCTGTGCAGGCGATATCGCGGCGCAGGAGTTTACGGCGCGGGCCATGATCGCGCGGGATGTCATCGCCTGTCTGCCCAAAGCCTTTGCCACGCTGGAGGGCACGCTATGACCGGGTCTGTGGGAGAGCGGGGTGAGTTCGCATTGATAGCGTCCCTCACCGCATCCCTGAAATCGGGCGACGACGTCCAACAGGGGATAGGGGACGATTGTGCGGTCGTGCGATTCGGCGACAAGGAACTTCTCTTGACGTGCGACGCTTCCCTGGAAGATATTCATTTCAAACGGGACTGGGGTACACCGGAAGAGATCGGATGGAAGGCCGCCGTCTCTGCGCTGAGTGATATTGCGGCCATGGGAGGGCGCGCCGTGGCCGTGCTCGTGACATTGGCGCTGCCCGGAGATCTACCTGTGGCCTACGCCGAAGGGCTCTATCGGGGCCTCAGCAGCGCGGTGGAGTCGACGGGGGCAGCGATTGTAGGGGGAGACACGACGGCCTCTCGTTCCGGTATCGTCATTGACCTGACCGTCATTGGCGAAGTCGTGGGCCGTGCAGTGCTTCGTTCCGGTGCGCGGCCGGGAGATGTGGTGGCGGTGACCGGTGCCGTCGGAGAGCGGGGCGCAGGATTGCATGCCCTGCTCCATGACATTGAAGCGCCCGATCTTGTTCGTGCCTATCTCCATCCAACGCCCCGCATAGATGAGGGGGGTTGGCTTCAGGCGCAGCCAAGCGTCCATGCCATGATGGATATTTCCGATGGACTGCTGCCTGATGCCCGGCATATCGCCAAGGCCAGCGGCGTGGGGTTCAATTTGCTGTCCGCGCAGCTGCCGAATAACGTACGATTGTGGTCCTATTGGGCAGAGCAAGGGATGGAGAGCATGCCGCAACGTCTCTGCAGTGGCGAAGAATACGAGTTGCTGGTGATTCTGGCAGTGGAGGAAGCACCTGCCTTGCTACAGGCGTTTATGGCGCAGTTCGATGTGGCCATTCATCCGGTCGGCGTGTGTACGGAGCATAGCGGCGACGTGCTCGTAGACGGGGAACCGCCCGCGGCGCAGGGCTTTGAGCACTTTCGCGCGCCCTAGTGGATTGAATTAAGCAGATGGACCACTATTGGGGCAACTTGAATTGCCGAATTTCCTGAGGACTGCTCCCCTCCTTGGAGGGGCTGGAGGTGGGTCAATGCCAGAAAGAAGACCCAACCCACCCCTGACCCCTCCCAGGAGGGGAATTCATTGCCAATTTCCATACAGGTTCAAGCGAGCTTAATTGTCCACAATTCTGATTTACACCACTAAAATCGCATCAACCTACCCAAAGTACTCCGGGGCATTGCCGGGTTTCCACTTGATATTGCAGCCGAGACTCGCCTTCTGTGTTTCGGGCGCTGGTTCTCCCGCGAGGAGGCGGTCCAGGGCGTCGCGGAGGTCCTTGCCCGTTACGTCCACGTCGTTACCCGGGCGGGCGTCGTCAAACTGGCCTCGATAGTAGAGGCGCCGATCGCCGTCGAATAGGAAGAAGTCGGGGGTACAGGCGGCGTGGTAGGCCTTGGCAACTTCCTGTGATTCATCATAGAGGTAGGGGAAGGTGTAGCCGTACGTCATGATCTCGTCCATCATCTTTTCGGGTCTGTCGTCGGGGTAGTTCTCCACGTCGTTGGCATTAATGGCGACGACGCTGATGCATTCCTTCTGATAGGTGCGTCCCAGATCGGCCAAGGCCTCGCGGAGCATCTTCACGTAGGGGCAATGGTTGGAGATGAACATGATGAGCAGGCCGCGCTCTTCGTTAAAATCGGAGAAGTGCATCATTTTTCCCGTGGCATCGGGCAGGCTGAATTCCGGGGCTTTCGTGCCCAGGGGAAGCATTGTTGAGGCAGTGCGCACCATGATTGTGAACATCCTTCGGGTGAAATCAGTTTGGTCGGGTTGGAAGGGGAATGGAGCCCTTCCGTTGGAGCGCCCATTGTACGCAACGAAACGCCCTCCGGCAAATAGGGCGGGCCGGAGGGCGTCTCAGCGGAACAGGTGCCGGAGCACCAGGAGAAACCTTATTGGGTGGCGGATTTCCGCACCGTATAGGATTTCTTGTTGTAGGCGGCGTTGTATTCGTTTACGCGGTCAAGCCAGGAGCTTTCCAAACTCAACTCCCAGTCGCTTCGGGGCGTGGCGCTCGGTGTTACCGACAGATCGGCCTGGGCCGATTCGGTCAGTGCGCGGTAGCTGATGGCGGGCACCTCGGTTTGTTTTGTGGTTTTGCGGTCACGGATGGTGGGCAACACCGTGCGGCCCTTGCGGAGGGCGCGGTCGGCCCTGCTCTTGAGGAGGTCGTAGGGGTCCGTGCCATATTCGTAGAGGTAGACGGGGCCATAGACGCCGGTGCCGAGATCGATATCTTCAAAGTAGATATCGTTCACATTACCGTTTTCATCGGTACCCTGGTAAAAGAGGAGGGCATCGAGCCAGTCGAAGGGCAAGCCGGAAACGTAGTCATAGGCACCGAGGATGCGCCCTTCGGAGAAGCCATCGTTGTAGCCATCGGTGAAACCACCATCGAGCCATTCAACGTGGGTATCCATCAGCAGGAAATTTTCCCAGTTCGGATCGAAGGCGATGTCATAGCCCTCACTGAACCCGATAGCAAAGGCGTAATCGTAAGCCACGAAATAGCCATCGTTGTAGGCGTACCAGATGCCGTCATAGTAACCGGCATCATAGGCGGGGTCTTCTACTACGGGAATCTGGCTGCCCGTGTAGTAGATGGTGCCACCGTCTACCGTGTCGTAGCTGTCGTCGAAGCCCTGCCAATATTCCGAGTCATCAGCAAAGCCCACGAGAAAGCCAGCGTCATACTCAACCTGATCGAAGCCACCACCACCGCCTCCGCCGCCATTGCCGCCGCCGCCACCGCCGTTACCACCACCCGAGCCGGGGATGCCTGGATAGTAGGGACAGCCAGCCAGGACGATTGCTGCGCCGAAGAGGGCGAGATGCATCCGGTATTGGGTCAGGATATTCCGTACGTTTTTCATGGCTACGATTCCTTTTTCGGTTGCCTGCGCTTCGAATCCGTTCGAGGCTTACTGCGTTCAGCGTCCGCGGCTGTTGCCCCGGGACGTACTGGGTGTACGGGCGGAGGCGGAACTGTCACGGGATACGGAACGGCTGCTGGCGGAACTCCGCGAGGAACTGGGTGCGGGGGAGCGCACGCTGGACTGACGCGAAGAGGGCGTACTTACGGAGCGGCTGGGTGCACTCTGCCGGGGAGTAACGGACCGGCTCGAGCTTACGGAGCGGCTGGGTGCACTCTGTCGGGGGGCGACGGAGCGACTGGGTGCGCTCTGCCGGGGTGCGACGGAGCGACTGGGTGCACTCTGTCGGGGCGCAACGGAGCGACTGGGCGCACTCTGTCGAGGGGCGACGGAGCGACTGGGCGCGCTCTGTCGGGGTGCGACGGAGCGGCTGGGTGCGCTGCTGGTCTGCTGCCGGGAAGTCGCCGACCGATTGGGAGTGGCAGTGCGGGTAGGCGCGTTGCCCCGGGGGGCCTGGTAGCTTCGCGTCGGCGTATTAGATCCGCGACTTGCCGTGGAAGGTGTCCGGGTCTGAGTCCGGCTGGTCGGTTCACTCATGCGGGGAACGGTGGTCCGGGTAGGGGGCCGCTCTGATGTGGCCGCGCTGGGCGTCCGACGGGAGTCGCTGGAGCCGTGATTGCTTGTGCTGGGCGTGCGGTTAGCCGTCGAGGTGCGTTCATTCGAACGAGCCGGCGTCCGGCCATAGGTCGTAATCCGCGTGGGGCCGTCAAAGGAGCTGCCACTGCGGGGGTCGATATCGGTCCGCTGGGGCGTGGAACTGGAGCGCGAAGGCTGACGGCTGGAGGTCGTCCGTCCACCCGTGTCGCGGCTGGCGCTGCTCCGGGTAGGCGTGCGGTCTGAGGTGCTCCGTGTTGCCGACGCGTCGCGTGAGGTGGTCGTGCCACGTACACTGCGGCCTTCCCGCGGTGTATTGATGGCGACCGAGTCGCGGCCCAGGCTGCGTTCGTTGGTTGCACGTACCGGATTGTTGCGGGTAGCGCGGGCAAAGTCCGGCGTGCCCTGGTCGATTCGGGCCGTGCGGATACGGTCGGAGCTTGCGGAGCGAATCGCTGCGGTCCGGGTAAACTCGCCACCGGTCCGGGTGGCCCGGCTGAAGGCGGCCCGTCCGCTGCTGCTTTCGAGACGCTGCGCGCGGTCACTGGCAGAACGGCCGGCCACTGTAAAGGTGCTCGCACCGCGGATACTCCGCCGGGGCGTATAATCCCGCACGGTCGTCACCGAGTTGTTGTAGGGAACACGGATGCTCGGACGGGGGCTGTTGTAATTGATGTTCCAGATATTTACCGTGTGGTTTCCGTGGCCGTAGTAATTGCGGAAGGTGTTGTGGTGGGCAAAGTTCACATAACTGGGGCCGCCATAAAGATAATCGGCATGGACGAAAGAGGTCCCGAAGTACCCGAAGGATACGCCGCCAACGCTGAAATAAGCGGAGGTGCTGGGGTACACAGGGCGGTAGTGCCGGTTAACGGGGGCCCAGACGAAGTAATCACCATAGCGGATGGTGGCACACCGTGCGGGGCTCCACTGGGGGGCATAGCTCCAGACCCAGCCATAGCTCGCGTGGTGGTCCCAGTAACCATGGTGGGAGGTGACGTAACTGAAGGGGTAGTTGCCCACCCAGACGTTACCTACATTGTGGACGCTGTTCCAGTAGCCGTGGTGATAGGGCGTGTAGTCCACGACAACCGTAGGCCGCCAGCGGGGCGTATTGTCGATGTAGACCCACTCGCCATAACGGTCGAGGTCACTGGCACCGATTACATCCTGGCTGATCTGGACGGAAGACGGCGTTTGGCTGCCGCCGGTGGCCAGGAATTCCGCCCGCTCGCGATTCCAGCGGTCGAAGGCATCCTCATTCGTCCGATCATAGGGCGTGGGTTGAGACGGGAGCAGGCCCGCTTCAATAAACACGCGCCGTCCCGAATGGGCGAGTACCGAGCCACCCGCATCCGTGCGTACGGTGGCCCGTCCCCAGCGGGTACTGACGGTCGTGATCCCCTCGCTGACGATATCAATGCGGACCGCCGAGTCTTTCTCGACTTCCACGATACCGGCGGGGGTATAGAAGATGAAATCGCCACTGCTGCGGGCGAGTCGCTGGACATAGAAGGAGCCGATCCAGCCGCGGATGGTGGCGCTGGGGGGCATGCCGGCTACTTCGGCTTTACTGCCATCGGCCATGCGGAGGAAGGAGCCACCGGAAAATTCCAGTTCGGTGCTGCCTCCGTTGTCTACCCAGACGGTGTCGCCGGGGAGTACGAGGGTATTGACGGAGCCACTGCTCCAGTCACTTTCTTCGGTTCCCTTGAGGAGGGTTCCGCCCGCATCATAGCTGATGCGGCCATGCAGTACCGTGTCGGCGGGGGCCGACAGAGGGACCCAAATGAGGGCAGCCACGAGGCCCACTGTCCATTTGCGCATTCGGTTTGTGTTCATGATAGTTTCCTTTCGCCGAGTCACTCACTCTGCCCAACTAGACGCGCTGTTTCCCAGGCTATTCATTTTCCAGTGCGGTCTGGGGTCGTAACGGAGTCCCCAAACGGGGTTTTACCGTATTGGAACGGTTTTGGGGGCGCCTTTTACCCACAAAGGGTCGATTTCGGTATAAACCGCGAAATATGTTCTTATTTTGAACACTGTGGAGCTTTCCGGCCGGGCTTGATACAATCAACCGTGGAAGGAGGAGTTCCACTGTATGCACCGTTGTTCACACTGCCATCATGAATCACCCCAAGACGCGACCCGCTGTGCCCAGTGCGGCACCCCTTTTCCGGGGTATTTGCTCGTGGATCGTTTCCGGCTGGTAGAACGTCTCGGCCGGGGCGGCTTGGGTTCGGTCTGGTTGGGAGAAGATGTCCAACTGGACAATGAAAAGGTGGCGTGTAAAATCCTCAAAACCGACTTGTACGATGATCGCCGGGCTGTTTCCGATCTCAAACGGGAGGTATTGCTGACCCGACGACTCCGCCATCCCCATATCCTTGCGGTATATACCTTTTGGGAGACGGATGAATACCGCATGATCACGATGGAGTACATCAAGGGGAGCAATTTGTCGGAGCTCCTCCTGGAGAAAGGCCGGCCCTTTTATCCCGCCGAAATCGTGGATTGGCTTAAGGCGATAGGAGAAGCGCTGGATTATGCCCATGGAGAGGGTATTCTCCATCGGGACGTAAAGCCCGCAAATATCCTGTTGAACGAGCAGGGCCGCATTCTGCTGGCGGACTTTGGTATCGCCCGGACGGCCCGGGAAGTGCAAGCGCGGCTGACCGGTGAGTTGACTAGTGGCACCTTGCTCTATGTGAGCCCTGAGCAACTTATGGGCGAGCGCTTGGACGGCCGCAGCGATCTCTACAGTCTGGCGGCCACGGTTTATGAATTGATGGCCGGATTACCGCCCTTCAGCAAGGGGTCCATTGTGACCCAGATCCAGATGAAACCGGCTCCGCCCATCGAGGGCTTACCGGATCCGATTAATCAGGTGCTGCTCAAGGCCCTGGCAAAAGACCCGGAACGTCGCTATGCCACCTGTGGCGCGTTTTGCACGGCTTTTGCGGCGGCGGTGGCCGAGGTGACCACAGAGGAAGGGGAGCACCAGTCGGAGCTCTTTCCTCAGTTGCAACAGGCCTATGAGGAAGCGATTGAAGAGGCAACCGTGGCCCTGGAAAAACAGGATACGGCCACCTTGCGCATGCGCCTGGGCACCCTGTTGATTGAGGCCGACCTGCTGACCGATGAGCAATTGGTGCAGGCCCTGGAAATTCAAAAGGTGGAGCAGCGCCGCCTGGGTGAAATTCTGATTGCCCACCTGGACTTGACGGAGGAAGGGATCGGACGGGCCCTGGCGCGCCAGATTCAATTGCCCTTTCTTTCACCGCTGCCGCTGGAAGATATCAGCCGCCCCGTGGCCGATTCGGTGACGGCTTCCCTCGCGCTGAACCGGGGTTGCCTGCCCATGATGCAATCGGAGTTAGGGCTGACCGTGGCCATGGCGGACCCCCTCGACATGCGGACCTTGAACGAATTGGAAGATACGTTCAAAACGACAATTCAGCCTGTCGTGACCACCCGGGCGGCGCTGGAAGAAGCGGTTGCCCATGTCTGGGGCGACGAAACAGGTTGACACCCGCGCCAACGATTCTCTAGTCTAAGCGAGGTGTTGGGCGCGCGGAGAAAATCTATTGGGATTTCTGTCGCTCTTCCGACCCTTTTTGGGCCCATTCACGGTGCTCAATGTCCCGTGCACACCAGACGAAGCATTCCACCAACGGACTCCTTTTTTCCGGACAGTCCATTCGAAGGAAGAATCACCACGATGAATATGTCAATTCGCGTTCAACTATCGGTCATGATGTTTGTCCAGTTTTTTGTCTGGGGAGCCTGGTTCGTGACCATGGGCAACTACCTGGGGGCAGGATTGGAGTTTGAAGGCAGTGACATTGGCCGCGCCTACAGCACCACGGGCTATGCGGCCATACTTTCTCCCCTCTTTGTGGGCATGGTGGCCGACCGTTTCTTTTCCGCACAACGGGTCATGGGGGTGTTGCACCTGCTGGGCGCGGGACTGATGTATTGGGCGTCGACGATTACGACACCGGGTATGTTTTTCTGGGTGGTGTTGGCCTACGCCATGTGCTATATGCCGACCTTGGCGCTGGTGAATTCCATCTCCTTCAACCAGATGACGAATCCGGAAAAAGAGTTTCCTGGAATTCGTGTGGCGGGTACGCTGGGCTGGATTGCGGCGGGCCTCTTCATTACGCTACTTGGTTCTATCGCATTCGAAGGCATTGAAGCCACGGCGATTCCCTTCAAGATGGCGGCGGTCGCTTCACTGGTCATGGGCGTGATTTCCTTTACCTTACCCGACACGCCCCCGAAAGGTAAGGGTCAGAAGGCTACCGTGGTCGACCTGCTCGGCCTCGATGCGTTGGCGCTTATGAAGGACCGCTCCTTCTTGATCTTCGCTATCAGTTCCCTCCTTATTTGCATCCCCCTTGCCTTCTACTATTCCTTTGCCAACCTGTTTTTTAACGACACCGGAATGACCGGTGTTGCCGCGAAAATGACCATGGGGCAGATGTCCGAAGTGGCCTTCATGATTGTCATGCCCTTCTTCTTCGCCCGCCTGGGTGTGAAGAAGATGCTGCTCTTCGGCATGTTGGCCTGGGTCATCCGTTATGCGCTCTTTGCCTTTGGTAATGGTGAAGGTCTGGTCTTCATGTTCTACGGCGGCATCCTGCTTCACGGTATCTGCTATGACTTCTTCTTTGTTACCGGCCAGATTTATGTGGATAAAGAAGCCCCCGAAGCCATGCGCTCCAATGCCCAGGGTTTCATTGCTCTCATTACCTACGGTGTCGGTATGGTTATCGGCAACGAAATCGCCGGCCGCTGGGTGGGTAGCCACAGTGAAACGGTTGAGAATGTGGTGGACGGTGTCGCGGCAAGCGTAACGACCTACGATTGGCAGGGAATCTGGATGATGCCCACGATTATGGCGTTGGTCATCGTGATTGGATTTGCCATCCTCTTTAAAGATCCCGGTAACGGCAATGCCGAAGTGGCCGAAGCGGTAGACCCCGTGCCCGGCCCCACGGAATAACGTTATCTGATAGTTAATCCATTTCAGGGCAGCCTGCCGATGCGGGCTGCCCTGATTTTTTTGGTCTGCGAGTTTTCTTTCCCGCGATAACACGATTGCTTGGTTGCCCGGAATCTATGGCGTTAATATCCGGAAGTGAAAACGACGGGCGAAGGACCTAAAGGACTTAAACGACCTAAAGGACGGTGAGGGGCCCCAGGTGATGGGCATCCCGGGGACGGTTGAGCGATTGCGCCATCGCCGTTCTGGGGATTGCACCATGTGCTGGGCGGAGTCTGTCCTTTGGGTCCTTTTTGTCGTTTAGGTCCTTTTTCGGGTTACATCGCCGTGATGTCGGCTTTGCATGCCGCGTGCCACCCGATCCCACGGGACCGCCGGTCGGGTTCGGGTGCCTTGAGCCTCATCGATCAGGAGCCATCCCGCGTGACGTTGCGGTGGTCTTCTGGTCTGGTGCCTGCTGCGACACCTTGGCACCCACAAAGCCCTCTGGTCGCGCTGCGGGAGGGCCGCAGATGGGTGGGCTTTGAGGGTGGCACCCGTGGTGGGCTATGTAAAGCGTTTAAAGTGGGGCGCAAGCTCCCCAAGGCAAAGCGTCAGCAAGCTGCCGCACTCCAGGGCGTCGTCTCTTCTGGCAGGACCTCCCTGAATTGACCCATGAACCACAAAGAAATCGGGGCAACGCGTCCTGCCAGACACGTTGCCCCGCGGGAGATGCTGCTCTTCCTCGTTACTCTACCTCACCGACCTTAATGAGCCACACTTCCGAGACCATGCAGCCCCGGCCTTCGACGAGGTTCCACTCGATGTCGAGGGTGCCCGACTTGGTGGCTTCGTGGGGGAGATAGTAGCTCACGGGCCAGATGGGGCTGGGCTGAGTCACCGGCCCATGGATACCAAACTCATCGTTGAGCGTTAAGGTCATGGAAGGGCGGAAACGTCCGGCGTACGTCACCTTCAGCCGATACTGGGCCTTGGGGTCCAGGTTTTCATAACGCATCTTGAGGGGCGTGCCATAGAGGGTGGTGATTTGGGTCTGCCACGAGGAGCGCAGTTCCTGCCGTCCGGTGTGGGCACCCTTGAGGCGGGCGGCTTCGCCCTTGAAGACCATGTTGTCGGCCTCTGCCTGGCTGGCCTGGGCCTTGATGGTGGCCTGGTCGGCCTTGTATTTCGGGAACGCTACGCGGGCGGTGTGGTTGCCCGAGGGGTCTTCCTCCCAGGTGCGCTGATAGACTACGTGGGGTGCGGCACCGGCCTGGCCGAGGTTGTCATAGAAACCGCCCTCGCCCGGGTCGGTCCAATGGAGGATTTCATCCAGTTGGGCAAGCTGCGTCTCCGTGTCGTCCAGGGCGAGAAGCGTGTCGAAACGTTGCTCCAGCCAGGGGCGGTCATTGAGCGGTTGGTCGAGCCAGTCCAGCAGGGCACCCCGCTCGGAGTTTCGGGCGAGATAGGGCGCTTCCACGCTCAACTGATAGCCGATGCTTTTCAGCAAGACGGGTCCGAGGGCTTCGATGCCGGCGCGGAGCTCGGGAGCTGCCGGGAAGTCGGCCTTTGCCAGGGCGGCGCGGGCCTTCTCGATGGCGGCTTCCACGCCGATAAGGTTGGCCTTTGAGAGGACGGTGTACGCCTCTTCTTCATAGGCTTTCTGCGCGCGGGCTTCGGCCTGCACGTTGGCGTCAAAGCGGGCGCGGAAGAGATACATCTGGGCGCGCCAGTTGGTCTCATAGTCGGGGACTTTCGTGGCGATGTCTTCCCACAGGGCCAGGGTTTGGGGGATGGACTTATTATTGAGGATGGGGCCTTCCCAGTTGGCTTCAAAGAGCCGCATTCCCCGGGCCACATCGCTGGCGAGGGCATCGCCAAACCAGACCTTGCCGTATTCCTCGAGGGCTTCGTCGAGGTCGGCATCTGGATCCCAGCCGAGGACATTCCACACGTGCTTGTTCAGGTCATCGTGGATACCGTCGGAATAGGTGCCGAAGCCATCGCTGACTTCCAGGTAGCGCTTGTAGATGTGCTGCTGCATGGCCGGCATGGGCATCATGGGTTCCCGGCCCAGGGTGTGTGCAAAGGCAGGATCCCAGTTGGGGATGGGGTACTGGCAGCGCACCGTGTGGTTGATGTCGGGATAGCGACGGATGGGATACCGTTTCGGGGTGCGCTCGCGCATTTCTTCCCAACCCATCTTAATCCAGGGGCCATAGACCAGGCCTTCGAGCCAATCGGGACTTTCGTTGGCGAGGTAGTCGAAGAAGTAGTCGTTTTCTTCGAGCGTGAAGGTCTGGTTGGACACCCATATCTTGGCGTTGGGGTGTTTCTCCCGGAGGATGGGGGCCATGCCTTCGAGGAAGGGCATGAGGTGTTCGGCGGGCGTATCGCCATCATCGCCACCGGGCACGAAGATATGATCGATGGCCGGGTAGTCGGCGAGAAACTCACGTCGTTTTTTGAGGCCTTCGGCCAGGCCTTCGGGGGTGGTGACATCTTCTTCTTCGTCGGCCATCACGGGGGACCAAAGCCACACATCGATCCCATAGGAGCTGATCAGGGCCGACAGCTTGATGTTCATGGCGCGCATGGTCTCGGTCATGACTTCGCCGTCTTTGACGTTGGGGTCGAGATTGGTGATGAGTTCGACCCCGTTGCAGCCAAAGATAATCATGTCGCGGATGTATTGTTCATAGACCTCCACCGTCCAGGCGTCATAGGTGTTGGCCGTATTGCGGTAGGCCAGCTGGTGGGCGCGGAGGGGCACGTCGGGTGCCGTGGCGATGGGCTTTTTGAGGTCGAGGCTCAGGGTGCCCGGGCCATAGTCCGCCAGACGAATCAGGCGGCCCGCCGCATAGAGGGCTCCGCGGGCATCAAAGCCGGCGAGCTTTACCGTGTTGCCCTCCACGGCGACGCCGTAGGCTTCGGCTTGCTGCGGCACCTCAACGCCGGCGACATCGCGGGCCACACCCAGCTCAATCGTAACCGACGCGCCCGATGCCGCAATAGGCAGCGTAACGCCACTGCGCTCGGCCAGTTCTTCCTGCAGCATGACGGCTGCCTTCGCCACGACGGGCGAGTCACTCTTGGGCACGATGACCGCACCACTCAGGTCCAGGGCCCAGGTGGGCGCAATCGCCACCAGCCCCAAGACCCAAAAACTCCATTTACCTGCGATTCCACGGGACATACCGGTCTCTCCTCAACTGCCTGGATTAATGCGCCGACTGCTCATTCGGCGGGTGTCACTATGACGACTCTAGGAATCATTGATTTAAGCAGAATTTTGAGGAAAGGTCAAGGTGGCCGGTTTTTATGGAAATTGGCTGTGACAACTTTGGAAACGTTTTGAAGCTTAGGGGGCATCCGCGTTATGACGGTCTGCGCTTGCCTGTGGCACGAAGCATCATTTTCACGGTTTGTGGAGTACGGTACGGGGCATCCCCATCGTGGGGCAAGAAATTCTATTTTAACTGAGCATACATTTCCGGTCTGCGGCTTCCGAAGCGGTCATTGAGTTCAGCGATAGCCTTGTCATCCGCATCGTGGGGTTCTATGGCGGCCATGGCTGCGTGGGCCGCGTCGGTGGGGGCCTTGGCCAGTTCCTCGCCGCGACAGCCCAGGACCTGACTGCCGCCGGTAAAGGTGAGTTCCCGGTCGGTGCGGGCTTCCGTTCCGATGCGATTGGCTGTAATGGTGAACACGGCGTTTTCCAGGCTGCGGGCAAACATGGCCTGCTGGCACCAGGGGAGGACGAGGTTGCTAGGGTGGGCGATAATCTGGGCGCCCGCGAGGGCCAGACAGCGCGCCGTTTCGGGGAAGAACCAGTCGAAACAGATCATCATACCCACGCGGCCCACGGGGGTATCAACGACGGTGGGCGCCTGGTCTCCCGGAAGGAACACGTGCTGCTCGCGGTTGAAGAGATGGATTTTTCGGTAGTTGTGGGCCGTACCGTCGGGGCAGACGAGCATGGAGGAATTGTAGCAGCCTTCGGGCGCGGACTCGGCGTATCCGGCCACCAGGGTGGTGCTGGTTTCTGCGGCCAGCTCGGTGAGGAGTGTGCGCGTTGGGCCATCGGCAAAGGGCTCGGCAAGGGATTGGAGTTCCGCCTTGTCGTGGAAGTCATAGCCCGAGAAAGCGAGTTCGGGCAGCACGAGCAGATCGGCGGCTGCAACGATGGGGAGCATGGTCCGAATGGTGTTTGCGTTGGCCTGCCAGTCGCCAAAGGCCACTTCATATTGCAGGTAGCCGGCATGGATGGTCATGTGTTTTACCTCAGGGTGTGATGTTGTGAAGGGGGCAGGGTAGGCCAGCGGCAGACCGGGATGCAAGCCTCTCGGCGTGTGTGATTATCTTGTAGCTTATTTAACCACAGAGAACGCAAAGAACACGACAATGGGGCACGTCATGTAGGCGAGTTTTCTCGCGCATGGTCAACCCCCTGTTGGCTGGTGCCGCTGAACCTGGGCTCTTCGTGGTTAGAACACGGCAACCGTTTGAATTAATCTTTTCCATCCTGTGGTGCTTCTTCTTCCACGGGGTCCGTCGGCTGATTGCGCAGGGGCTGCAGGAGCTGGAGCCACTGCTCCCGCTCTTCCCGGAAGGCGTTGATGCCAATGGTCATTCCCTCGTGCCCTTTCTCGGGTTGGGCGCGGTAGGTGCCACAAATGCGATCCCAGATGGCGAGGTTAAAGCCGAAGTTGCTGTCCGTTTCCTGGCGTATGACGGAGTGATGGACCCGGTGCATATCCGGGGTCACGATGAGGAGACGCAGGACGGCATCGACCTTCTGTGGCAGCCGGATGTTGGCGTGGTTGAAGAGGGCGGAGCCGTTGAGGAGGATCTCAAAGACCAGCACGGCCAGAACCGGTGGGCCGAGGGTGGCGATGGCGGCGAGCTTGAGCACCATGGAAAGGACGATCTCCACGACGTGAAAACGGATGCCGGAGCTGGCGTCGAGGTCCACATCGCTATGATGGACCCGGTGGAGTCGCCAAAGGACGGGCACCGCATGGAACATGACATGTTGGAGGTAGATGATGAAATCGAGGGCCACCACACTGAGGAGGAAGGCGACAGGATAGGGCCAGTGGAGGTGGTTGAAGAGACCCCACCCCTGATCGACGGCGAGATGGGCCATGGCCATACTGGCCAGCGGGGGAATAAGGGCGAGTACGATGCTGCTGAGGAAGACGAGCAGTGTGCAGCATCATGGGCAATTCTACAATGAGAATGATAATGATGATGATGAT
>JAUIMA010000553.1 GCA_030432675.1 Candidatus Hydrogenedentota bacterium
CGACCTTGGAGCACTTGGCAGGCAAGCATCTGACCTTTGAGTTAGGTTCTGAGACTTATGGTATTGAAATCCTGAAAGTGCAGGAAATCATCGGCATCATGAGCATTACCAATGTGCCAAAGACACCGGATTACGTCCGCGGGGTTATCAACCTGAGGGGAAAAGTAATTCCGGTGGTTGAATTGCGCCGCAAATTTAAACTGGCGGCGGTGGACGACACGGAGCGAACATGCATCATTGTCGTGCAGGTCAAAGGGGGGGACGGCCCGATTACTATGGGCGTCCTCGTCGATGAAGTGTCTGAAGTCGTCGACATCGCCGAAGAGCAGTTGGAACCCCCGCCCACCTTTGGCAGCAACGTCAGTACGGACTTTATCCGTGCCATGGGAAAAGTTGGAGATCGGGTCGTCATTCTACTGGATGTCGACAAGGTCTTGACCCTCCAGGAACTTGCTTCCGTAAACCGAAGTACCCGCGACTGAATCGTACAGCACAACCCATACGGGGTAGTTACACCCCGGCAATCAGGGAGTAAATCACAGGGGCATGCAAGTTGATTACATCAATCCATTTATCGAAAGTACCTGCGAGCTCTTTACGACCATGCTGTCTAGCGAAGCCCAGCGTGGCACCATTTCTCTGGCTTCCCCGGAGGCGAACCCACGGGAGGTAATGGCACTCATTGGCCTCAGTGGTATGGCCCGAGGAATCGTCGCTATTTCCTTCCCGGTAACCACCGCGCTGGGAATGGTAAACCGGCTGCTTGGTTCGGACACCAAAGTGGTGGATGACGTAGTCTCCGATGCCATCGCAGAATTTGTGAATATTATCGCCGGCAGTGCCAAGGCAAGGCTCAGCGGTAATGACCGTCCCCCCATTGATCTCAGCCTGCCGACGGTGGTTCGGGGAAGCAACTACACGGTCGACTACCCTTCTGGTTCAACATGGATAGAAGTTCCGTTCACCAGCGATCTCGGTCCGTTTACCCTCCGGGTAACCTTCGAGATGAAGTCGGAGACTTAGCATGGCATCCGACACGCAGTTGTCGAATCACATTCAAACCATTACGTGGGAAACGCAGAAAAAGGGAACCAGACAATGAAAGCACTTGTCGTAGATGACTCTGCTGTAATGAGAAAGGTCCTCATTGGGGCGCTGAGTCGCGCAAAGATCACCGATGTGGACCAGGCGACGGATGGCGTAGAGGCCGTCTCTGCCACGGAAGCGACGGACTATGATCTAGTACTCATGGATTGGAACATGCCCAACATGCTCGGAATCGATGCGGTACGGACCATTCGAGCCAATGGCAAGTCGATGCCCATCATTATGGTTACCACCGAAGCGGAAAAGAGTCGTGTCATCGACGCCCTCAAAGCCGGTGCGCAAAACTATGTCATCAAGCCCTTCGAACCGGCCGCGATCGTAAATAAGATTCAGGCGGTCCTGGCAAAAGCCAATGGCTGATGGCGATGAAAACTCCCTGTAGCTGAGACAGCCTTATGGAGCTCCCACAAGAACCCAGCTTTCACCTCGAACCGGGCTACATTTGTTGCGCTCGAAGACAGGTAACCATCCACACAGTCGTGGGAAGCAGTGTGTGCGTGTGCATATGGGACGGAAACCTGAAGTATGGAGCTATGAACCACTTCATCCAACCCATTGTGACGGATCCGAATCGTTCCACGCCGGTGTATGGAAACGTAGCGACCACCGAACTCATTCGTATGATGAGAGAGCTCGGCTCTGAGCCAGGTAATTTGAGTGCACAGATTCTGGGCGGGGCCGCGCCCCGTTGCCACCCCAACGCATCCCTGGGTGCCCGTAACGTGGCCGTTGCGCACCGGGTGCTGGAGCGAAAAGGTATTACCATCGCCTCGCAAGATACAGGCGGATTCATGGGCAGAAAGGTTGTTTTCGATACAAACAGTGGACATGTCATGACCCTCAAGGTACATACCATACGGGAAGATGACTGGATGCTGGAGGAAGGTCCGCACGGTGGGATTGATGACAGCTAAGCAAACGCCACATTGCACGGCGCAACAATGAACCAACACGTCTTCGAACAATTCAAGCGACTCGTCTACGACGCGAGCGGGATTACGCTGGGACCACAGAAGGTAGCCCTGGTGAATGCCCGCGTGTCTCGACGGATGCGCATACTTGGTATTGAAGAGCACGCCCACTATCTCCAATACGTCACGGAAGACGAAAGTTCTCATGAGCTGGTGCTCCTTCTCGACAGTATCTCAACGAATGTCACCAGTTTCTTCCGGGAACCTGCCCACTACGACGTACTCCGCAAACTGATACACGAGTGGGATATCGCCCAGCAGCCCCGCTTTCGAATCTGGTGCGCCGCGAGTTCTACGGGTGAAGAGCCCTACTGCCTAGCGATGACTACCCTGGAGGCCCTTGGCCGTCGCCATCCTGACTTCCGTATTCTTGCAACCGACATTTCCACCTCGGTATTGCAACGGGCACGGGAAGGCACCTACGCGGCCGTCGCGATGGAACCTGTTTCGGAGTCCCTTCGAAAGAAATATTTCCGTGTCCAAGGGCAAGGTCCGGAGCGTTCGTTCAAAGTAACAGATGAATTGAGGAATATCATTTCCTTCAATCGTTTAAACCTGTCCGCCCCCCCTTTCCCAATGAAAGGCCCGATGGACGTCGTGTTCTGTCGAAACGTAATGATCTATTTCGACTTGGCCGTCCGCACCCGACTCGTTCAGGAAATCACCCGACTGCTGAAACCCGGAGGCTATCTCATGATTGGCCACTCAGAAAGCCTGACAGGGATTGAGGCACCCCTCCGTGTGATACAGCCCGCCGTGTATCAGAAGGTGTAGACGTGCCCCCCTGCCTTGTCCCCATCAAACAGCACCATCGCACCGGGAGGCTCCTGCAATCGTGAAACTTACGGTCCGCATATCGGATATGAAGATATCATCTGATAAAAACGATATCATCGTTACCTACTCGCTAGGCTCCTGTATCGGACTGTCACTCTTTGACCCCGTTGCTCAGATAGGGGGAATCGTCCACTGCATGCTCCCCCTCTCACGAATAGACCCCGCCCGTGCGGCTTCCACGCCCCTTATGTTTACGGATACCGGCACCTCCCAGCTTATCCAGGCAGTCTTGGAAAAAGGCGCGCGAAAGCAGCGCCTGATTGCGAAGGTCGCAGGTGCAGCTAAATTGCTCGACAACGGCAATACCTTCAATATCGGCGAACGGAATCAGGTTGTATTACGTAAGGTCCTCTGGAAGAACAAAATCCTAATCGCAAACGAAGAAACGGGCGGCACCAAGGCCCGCACCATGTTTCTGCACATGAGTTCCGGTAAGACGGTACTGCGCTCAGGAGGCAAAGAATATGAGCTCTAGCACCCCCATGAACACTGAGCAATCGGGTCACATGCCCCATGTAAGCGACCCGATTCAACGGGGGCTATGCCTGTGACTTCCCGTGACGATATACTCCGGCAACTAGATGAGATTCCGGCTCTCCCCATGGCGGCCACCGAAGTGCTCCGGCTGGCGGAAGATCCCGGGAAGGGCATCGGGGAAATTATGAAGGCCATCGAGTATGATCCCGGCCTCACCTCGGACATTCTGCATCTGGCAAACACGGCCTATTTTGCCGGCCCACGGAAAATCGCCAGCCTCCGAGACGCGGGGGTGCTCTTTGGCACGCAACGGATTGTAGAGCTTGTGCTGGCCTCATCCCTCTTCCCTATTACCAAACATCCCCTCGCAGGTTATGATCTACCCGCTGGCGAGCTTACCCGCCACGCCATGGCGCTGGCCATCGGCGCAGAGTGTATTGCCGAACTGTTGGACCGTCCCGCACCGAGTCACACATTTACCTCGGCCCTCCTCGCCGATATCGGCAAAGTTGTTTTGGGTACCTTCCTGGCCATCGACCCTGCCCCCATACTCACTTTGGCTAATGAACGTAGCCTTTCATTTGAGGTCGCGGAACGCGAAGTGCTGGGGATTGACCATGCCGAAGTCGGCGCGGCACTCCTGGATCGATGGAATCTGCCGCCCCATATTGTTGAAGTGGTACGTTGGCATCATGACCCCGAGCAGATTACGGGCGATCGCTATGTGGTGGATGTGGTCAACGTGGCGATTCATCTGACTATCGGGT
>JAUIMA010000554.1 GCA_030432675.1 Candidatus Hydrogenedentota bacterium
TCCTCGTTACTTATACGTCGAGGGTAATTCCTTCCTTGGGAATCATAACATTCTCTACGCCACGTTTCTTCAGAGCTCCTTTGAGGGACTTCATCGCGTCAGGTTCGCCGTGAACCAAAAGTACTTTCTCCGCGCAGTCCTTGAAACGCTCCCCGAACTCAATCAGCTCCGCTCGACCGGCGTGGGCGCTGAACTCGTTCATCACCCGTACATCGGCATATAGATCGTGGTCTATCCCAAAGATTCGAATGCTTCGGCTTCGTTCCACGATACGGCGCCCCAGGGTATTCTTGGCCTGAAATCCAATAATCAGAATTCGGTTCTTCCGATTGCCGCAGTGATTCTTAAGGTGATGCAAGATTCGCCCATGCTCGCACATGCCAGCGGCAGAAATTATGATGGCCGGACCTTCAAGTCGATTCAAGGCAATAGACTCCTCCAAAGAGCGAATGTACCGGATGTTCTTGAGCTGAAAGGGGTCCCCATTCTCTGCCATAAGACGGCGAAATTCGGCGTCGAAAGACTCTGTGTGCAGCCGAAAAACCTCGGTAATGTTCACGGTCAGCGGACTGTCTACAATAACCGGAATGTCATGAATGGCATTCTTCAATTCGAGGCGCTTCAGGGCATAAACCAACTCCTGGGCGCGCTCCAGGGCGAAGGACGGGATAATCATCTTCCCGCCCCGCTCAACCGTCTCATTAATGTAACCCGCCAGCTTGTCTTCCATGAGTTCCATGGGGTCATGGTCCCGGTCGCCATAGGTGCTTTCCATCACCACTACATCGGCCGGACCAGGCTGCCAGGGGTCATCGAGAATGGCCATATTCTTCCGCCCGATATCACCACTGAAAAGGAATCGACGTCGCTTTCCCTTGTCCTCATATTCCAACTCTACCATGGCCGATCCCAGCACGTGCCCGGCATCGTGAAAGGTCATAAAGACATTGGGCAGTACGGGAAAACGCACTTCATAGGGAACTGATACAAAGCGCTTCATGATCTCCCGCACATCCTGATCATGATAGAGAGGCGGGTAGAAGGTCATATGCTTCTTGGAAAGCCACTCCGCGTCGCGCTTTTGAATCCGCGCGCTGTCCTGCAACATGATGGAGCAGAGATCCCGGGTGGCGGGCGTGCAATAAACACAGCCGCGATAGCCAAATTTGGAGAGCATGGGGAGGAGGCCACTGTGATCGATGTGAGCATGACTCAGGATAACCGCGTTCAGACTCTCCGCATCAAAACCCAGGTGGCGGTTTTTCTCCGACGACTCTTTCCGCCGCCCCTGAAACATCCCGCAATCGAGGAGAAGCCGAGCCCCGTTTAGTTCCAGAAAGTGCTTGCTCCCTGTGACTTCTTCGGCACCACCATACGACGTAAACTTCATCGCCTTTCCCCCTTGTTGGACATGTCAACCACACGATTACCCCCCTTCGGATTCCCTTGCACAGGGTGTCCATGCGCGCTCTTCAATCGTAAACAAACCATGTATTTCTCCATCGGTTGCAGACGATGCCTGGTCGTTGTCCAACATCTGTTCGGTGCGTGTACTACGTACCCCCAGCCAGTAATACCTGGGCGTGTTCCAGGCTCACACCAGAAACCGACCCATCTAAAAGACGGGCAATCTCTTTCTCACGTGCTGCGCCGCGCAGCATAGTCACCGCCGTCGTCGTTCGCCCTTTGCTCGTTGCCTTTGCAACGGTAAAGTGGGCATCGGCCACCGCCGCTATCTGTGCCAGGTGGGTGACGCTCATGACCTGGTGGGATTGGGCCACGGCCTTCATTTTCTGGGCGACCATTCGGGCCACATCACCACCGATACCGGCGTCTATTTCATCAAAAATAAGGGTGGGAATGGTGTCGGCACTCGCCAGGGCCGTCTTTATCGCCAGCATGATTCGGGAAATTTCGCCCCCCGAAGCCACATTCTTCAGCGGTTTGAGTGTTTCGCCCTGATTGGCGGCCAGTTGGAAGGTCGCCCGGTCAAAGCCCGTGCTGGTCAAATCAACGGCATCGAGCGTGGCAGCGAAACGGGCTCCCTTCATTCCCAGATCCTGCAAGGCCGCCGTCACCTTCTTTTCGAGTGAACGGCCGGCCTTCTTGCGCTTCTCACTGAGCTTTTTCCCGGCATCCGTTATGGCCGCCAGTTGCCTGGCCGACTCGGCACGCAACGCCGCCAGATGCTCATCACGATTCTCATAGCCCTCCAGTTCCGTTGCGATACGGTCCCGGTAGGCGAGGATTTCCTCAATGGTCTGGCCATATTTTCGTCGCAAGTCACCCAGCAAACTGTTCCGCTGATTGAGCTCTTCCAACTCCTGGGGATCAAAGTCCAGGGACTCGGTGTAATCTCGAATCTCGCCCGCAACCGCATCGATCATGGCCTGTGCCTCGGACAATTGGCCTGCCAGGGGCGTAAAACGCTCATCAAGCGCCACCAGTTCATCCAGATGGCGGGCGGCCCGGGTCAGTTGGTCGATAGCTGCACCATCTTCCGACTCATAGAGCAGGCCGTAAATGGTCTGGGCCGATTCCATTATCGTCTCGGAATTAGTAATCAGATTGATGCGGGCCTTGAGCTCCACATCTTCCCCTGGTGTGAGTCCGGCACCGTTGATTTCATCCACTTCAAAGCGCAGAAAATCCATTTGACGGGTCCGATCGCGGTCATCGGATTCCACCGCCTCAATTTCCTGCTCCAGGGCGCGGTAGGTCGCTACGGACGCACGCATACTCGCTGCGGCCCCTTCGGTACCACCGAAGGCATCAAGCAACTCCAGCTGACGCTCTGATTTGAGGAGCGACTGGTGATCGTGTTGACCGTGAATATCGACCAATTCGTCTCCGATGGCCGAAAGTACCGCAATGGGCACCAAGGCACCATTCACATAGCCCCGGCTTCGGCCTTCTTTAGATATGGTTCGGGACAGGTGAAGCTCTTCGGAATCGCCGTGCAACTCATGGAGGTCGAGTAGTTCGCCCAGACGCTTGCCCGGTTTCTCCAGGTGAAAAAGGGCATCAATCTGCACCTTGTCGGCCCCCGCACGAAGCACATCCCCCGAAGCACGGGCACCAAGAGCCAGATTAAGGGCGCCAATGAGAATCGATTTACCGGCGCCTGTTTCACCGGTCAGCGCGTTGAATCCCTCTTGAAAATCGATCTCTACGATTTCTATGAGGGCGAAATTCTGGATTCGGAGCGTCACGAGCATGGCGGAAGCTCCGGCGCTTCAAAATCGTGAAGATAGGCGAGAAACTCCTTGTTGCCTGCCGGACCGGTAAGGGGAGAAGGAACGACATCGATTCCCCGGAAGCCCAGGGTCCGCGCGTGCTCGCAGGTGGCATCTACAACCTGTTGGCGCACGGCCTCGTCCCGTACGACCCCTCCTTTACCAACCTGATCTTTACCGGCTTCAAACTGAGGCTTGATGAGCACGACTCCTTCCGGAGCGGCACCGAGCACGGGAATCAGCGGCGGGAGAATGAGCCGCAACGAAATAAACGAACAATCCGCCACAAATCGGGTGGGGAGGGGCTCAAACATCTCGGGTTGGAGGCTCCGTGCGTTTACGCGCTCCATCACGACGACCCGTTCATCCTGTCGAAGTGACCAGGCCAACTGCCCATAGCCTACGTCTACGGCATAGACCCGTGCGGCCCCTTCCTGGAGGCAGCAATCTGTAAAGCCTCCGGTAGACGCGCCCACATCAATACAAACCTGCGCGTCAACGGTAAACGGAAAGGCATCGAAGGCCGCAGCAATCTTTTCACCCCCCCGGCTGACAAAGCGGGGCTGCTCCCGAACCTCCAGTGGCGTCTCTGAATCCATGCGCAGCCCCGGCTTATCGAGCCGCTTCCCGTCGGCGTCAAAAACCTGGCCCGTTTGTATGAGCCCTTGCGCCTTGGAGCGGGAAACGCCCGCGTGGTGCTGCACTAAGATGTCGAGACGTTCTTTTGTCATGAAGTAGGTTAGCTGGACTACCGGGTGTTTGCTGGTTTCGATAGTGTGATTATACGTGATCGACGCGTCGGAAACACCTTCCCGCTGCCGATGCAAAAATACCACCGCACACGTCTATCCGGTATACTGGTGGCACGTATTTCGAGTCAGCCGGAAAGGGAAGTAATAATGGGTCTGGTGGAATCTATCCG
>JAUIMA010000555.1 GCA_030432675.1 Candidatus Hydrogenedentota bacterium
CCGATACAGAAGGCAACCCGACCAACGCCTTGTATGGCTTCACTCGGGTGCTCCTGAAACTGATTCGGGAACATGACCCCAGCCACGTGGTCGTGGTTTTTGACGCACCGGGAAAAACATTTCGCGATGAGATGTATGCCGATTACAAGGGCACGCGCAAAGAGACCCCCGCCGATCTCAAGTCCCAGTTTCCCATGATGCACGATATGGTGAAGGCCCTGAACATTCCCCTCCTCGTCATTCCAGGCGTCGAAGCCGATGACGTCATTGGCACCCTGGCGAAGCAGGCGGAGGCCGATGGGATGGACGCCATCATCGTGACCGGCGACAAAGATCTCCAGCAGATGGTAACGGAGCACATCACGGTATTTGATCCTTCCAAGGGCGACAACGGTCAGTGGTATCGCGAGGCCGAGGTGCGGGAACGCTTTGGCGTGGGGCCGGAAAACGTGATCGATGCCCTGGCATTGATAGGTGATTCGGCGGACAACGTACCCGGCGTACGGGGCATCGGCGACAAGACGGCTAAAAAACTCCTGGAAAAATACACGTCGCTGGAGGGGCTCTACGAGCACACCGATGAATTAAAGGGGAAACAGAAGGAACGTATCCTCGAGGATCGGGAGCAGGCCTTCTTCAGCCGGGAGCTCGTCACCATTAAGACCGATGTGCCGCTCGAAATCACGCCCGCCGAGTGCATACGTCAAGACTTTATTGAGGCGGATCTGGTGGAAGCCCTCACACGCTTTGCCTTTCACACCCTGCTCGAAGAATTGGCACCGGGCAACAGCGCGGGCGAAACGACGACGTGCACGTATGAACTGGTGCTAGCCCAGGATGCACTCGATGCCATGGTGGCCCGCATGCGCGCGGCCGGGGAATTTGCGGTGGATACCGAAACCACCTCAACCAACCCCATGCTCGCTCAACTGGTGGGCATATCATGCTGTTGTGACGATGAAATAGCCTACTATATCCCCATCGCCCACACGACGGAATCCCTCACCTTCATGAAGGACCCGGACGACCTGACGACTTACGAGCAGTTGACACCACTGCCCGCCGCGCAGGCCCTCGATTCCGTGCGTGATTTGTTTGCCGATGTAACGATTGGGAAGGTCGGGCATAATATTAAGTATGATATGGTGGTGCTGGAGCGGGCGGGCGTTCCCCTTGGGGGAATCGTGATGGGTACGAGGATTGCATCGTACTTGACAGATCCCTCTCAGTTAAGGCACAATCTAGATGAAGTTAGCCTCCAATACCTCCGACGGAAACTCATCCCCATTTCTGAAGTCATAGGAAAAGGGTCGAAAGCCGTCACCTTTGATCACGTTCCCATCCACGCGGCGTGCACATATGCAGCCGAAGACGCCGATGTCACGTGGCAACTCCACCAAGTCTTTCGGGAACAATTGAAGGACCGTGAACTTGAATCGTTGTTTTCCGACGTTGAGCTCCCCCTCATTCACGTTTTAGCCCGGATGGAACAAGCGGGTATTGCGGTTGAAGAAACCGTCTTCCACACCCTCCACACCGAGATTGAAACGCGTCTGGGCGAGCTTACCACGGAAATCATTACACTGGCCGGGGAGCCGTTCAAGATCAATTCGCCCAAGCAATTGCAGGGCATCTTGTTTGATAAACTTGGACTTACCCCCGTGCGAAAAACCAAAACGGGGTACTCAACCGACGAACGGGTCCTGGAGCAGTTGGCCCATGAGCACCCGCTTCCCGAGAAAATTCTCGAGTATCGGATGTTGGAAAAATTACGTGGTACCTATGTAGATGCCTTGCCACGGTTAATCCACCCGGATACCCGCAAGATACATACTTCCTACAATCAGGCCGTAGCGGCTACAGGACGTCTGTCCAGCAGTGACCCCAACCTTCAAAACATTCCGATTCGCAACGCCTTTGGCAAGCGTATTCGTGAAGCCTTTATACCGAGCCAACCTGACTACCGGTTGATTTCGGCCGACTACTCACAAATTGAATTACGAATTCTGGCGCACTTATCCGGTGATGCCCAGCTCATCGAAGCCTTTCAACAGGATGCCGATATCCACACGGAAACGGCCGCCAAAGTCTTTGATGTGGCCCGGGATGAGGTCACCGCCGATATGCGCCGACGGGCTAAGGCCGTCAATTTTGGCGTGGTATATGGGATCAGCGCCTTTGGCCTGGCCCGAAACCTGGGGATAAGCAACGCGGAAGCAGGCCGTTTTATCGACGGCTACTTCGCGCTCTACCCCGGGATTCAGGCGTGGCTTGACCGCACGATGGAAGAAGCCCGGGAATCGGGCTTTGTCACTACCGTGCTTAACCGTCGCCGTTATATACCCGACATCACCAGCGGCAACGCCAATGTGCGTCGCGCGGGAGAACGGGTTGCCATCAATACGCCGGTGCAAGGGAGCGCCGCCGATATTATAAAACTGGCCATGATCAAACTGGACGCGGCCCTTCGGGAGGAATCCGCTACCCTGTTGCTTCAGGTACACGACGAATTGGTTGTGGAAGCACCGGCACAGGATGTCGACCGGGTGACGCGTCAGATGCAGGAAATTATGGAGAATACCTTCACACTCGACGTGCCTTTGAAAGTCGATGTGGGAGTTGGGAATAACTGGGCAGAAATTCACTAATCGAACAATCTTTGTAGTGGAGCATTGGCGTTCCTGTACTCCCTACCAACCCTCTGTGGGCAATCCACACAAACAGGAACAGCGAAAGGATTCAGCATGGCAGAGAGACCCGCCACCGAACGTGGCCAGGGGCGTCCGAAAGGCAAGGGCCGCAGCCCGAAGCGCAGCACGGCGAACGGAAACAGCAACAGCAACAACCGCTCGCAGCAAGGCAACAACCGTTCCCAGCAAGGGGGCAATAATCGCTCGCGGCGAAATTCCGGCGGACGGCCCCAACAACGGCGTAACGGTGCTCCTCAGGTATTGGATGTGGCCAATGAGGTCATACCCGAGAGCGTTGATGGTCCGGAATTAAATATTACCGACCTCAAAGCCATGACCATGCCCCAGCTCAACGAAGCCGCCGAAGAACTCGGCATCGAAGAGTACGGCGGCCTCAAGAAACAAGATCTTATCTTCGCGGTACTTCAGCGAAGCATCGAAAAAGCCGGCTCCATTTATGGCGAAGGCACCCTGGAAATCCTGCCCGACGGCTTCGGTTTCCTCCGCTCGGCGGACTACTCTTATCTGCCCGGACCCGATGACATTTATGTCTCCCCCTCGCAGATTCGCAAGTTCGCCCTCCGCACCGGTGACGGCATCACGGGCCACGTCCGCCCCCCCAAAGAAGGCGAGCGTTACTTCGCCCTCCTCAAGGTGGAGTCGGTCAATAACGAATCCCCCGATGTGGCCCATAAGCGGATTATCTTCGACAGCCTCACGCCCATCCACCCCGATGAGCGCTTTACCCTGGAAGTGGGTCAGAATGAGATCGGCATGCGTATCATGGATCTCATCTCCCCCATCGGTAAGGGCCAGCGTGGTCTTATCGTGGCCGCGCCCTTCACGGGTAAGACGGTGCTGCTCCAGAAGATCGCCAACAGCATCACCACCAACCACCCGGAAGCCACGGTCATCGTGTTGCTCATTGATGAGCGCCCCGAAGAAGTGACCGACATGCAGCGTTCCGTCAAGGGTGAGGTTATCGCCTCCACCTTCGACGAACCGCCCGAACGGCACGTCCAGGTGGCCGAGATGGTGCTGAACAAAGCCCGTCGTCTTGTCGAACACAAGAAAGACGTGGTCATCCTGTTGGACTCCATCACCCGCCTGGCACGGGCCTACAACATCCTCGTGCCCAGCAGTGGCAAGGTCCTCTCTGGTGGTGTGGACGCCAACGCCCTGCAGCGCCCCAAGCGTTTCTTTGGTGCGGCCCGTAACATCGAAGAGGGCGGCAGCCTGACCATCCTGGCCACGGCCCTGGTGGAAACGGGCAGCCGCATGGACGACGTGATCTTTGAAGAATTCAAAGGCACAGGTAACATGGAGCTCCACCTCGATCGCCGCCTTATGGAAAAACGTATTTTCCCGGCCATCGACGTCAACCGCTCCCGGACCCGTCAGGAAGAGCGCCTCGTGGCCCAGGAAGACCTCCAGCGCATCTGGCTCCTCCTCCGCGTCCTCAGCGAC
>JAUIMA010000556.1 GCA_030432675.1 Candidatus Hydrogenedentota bacterium
TTCATGGCCGCACTCGAAGAGGGCGATGTGACAATTTTCTCGCTTTCCATGCTTCTCATAGAGCGGAAGGAGATAGTCCCGCACGCGCAACACGCCGGCTGCCGGGGTGAGGCCGTCCTGGCTGCCATTCAGGCTCAGGCGCGGCCGGGGTACGATGAGTTCGTTTATCTCGTGGGTCTGGAAATGTTTCAGCAGGTTGGGCACGTAATAATAAATACCGTGTCGGCGGAGTCCCTTGGCCTCAATAAGGGCCTCAAAGTCCGTCAGGCAGCAGAGATCCATGCAGCAGGTGATCCGCTCGTCGAGGGCGCCAATCCACCACGAGAGGGTGGAGCCCATGGAAATACCGAAAGAGCCCACCCGTGTGCTATCCACTTCCGGGCGGCTACAGAGATAGGTGAGGGCCTGGTGCGCGTCGAAGCACATCATGCCCCAAAGCACCCGCCCTTTCCAGAGCATTTCCTTGAAGGTATCTTCTTCACCCTGTTTGCCCCGGTCAGGGTACGGGGCGCGCTCCCCAAAGCACCAACTGTCAATGGCCAGCGTCACAATGCCCTTTTCCGCATACACCGGGGCATAGGCCTTCATGGCGCGGGTGCCCTGGACCAGTTCCATTTTGCCCACGTTGTAATCGCCGCCGTGCCAATGATTGTAAAGCATGGCCGGTGCCTTTTCGGCCCGCTTGTCGGGGAGCAGGAGGAGGGCGGGCACGGTCTGCAGGCCGTTGAGCTCCAAATCGAGGTGCTCCAGGGTGAAGCCGGGGTGTTGTTCCACCTTTTTTACCGTGGCGGTGGGGGTGGTTTTCTCCGGCAGGTCGCCCAGGAGGGCCCAGAGCTCCTTGCGGCGGGTCGCCTGAAACTCCGTGAATGTGTCGCGCGCTGTGTCGGCCATGGCCTGCTCCTGCGTCAAGAGGGCCGTAACACCAAGGGTGGTGCCTGCCCGGATAAAGTCTCTGCGGTTAAACATGGTCCGTCCTCCGTAGGTCCTTTCATCCTACCTGAGTGGAGGCCATTCGGTCATCCGGGCCTCCCGGTGTCGAGGAAAAGGTTGCCGCATGGCCGAAAAAGACCTATCATTGGGGGATTGCATCGCAGTGCGACTTCGACCGCCCATTCGTGGCCATAAGGATTTTCCATGGACGTTCCCAACGTGTTTAAGGACGATATACTCAAGGGCAAGGTGGCACTGGTGACCGGTGGCGCATCGGGCATTGGCCTCGGCATCAGCCGACGACTCGCTCAGGCGGGCGCCGATGTGGTGATTGCCAGTCGCCGCGTGGAAATGTGCGAGGCCATCGCGAAAGAGTTGGCCGACACCTATGGGGTGCGCACCCTCGGGGTGGCGCTGGACGTGCGGGACTCGGAAAACGTGAATGCGGTCTTCGCGGAGGCCGTGCAGACCATGGGCCGCCTCGACATCCTCGTCAACAACGCGGCAGGAAACTTTTATTATCCCGCCGAGAAACTCAGTGACAACCAATGGAAGGCCGTGTTGGAAATCGACCTCTATGGCACCTTCTATTGCACCCGGGCGGCCATGCCCTATCTCAAGGACGATGGCGGCTCTATCGTCAGCATCAGCATGACCCTTCACCGCAACGGATGGGTGGGAATGGCTCCGGCCTGTTCGGCCAAGGCGGGTATCGATGCCCTGACCAAGACGCTCGCCCTGGAGTGGGGGCGTTTCGGGATACGGGTAAACGCCGTGGCGCCGGGGCCCATTATCACCGAGGGCGTAAAGAAAGCCTTTGCCCTGGGTGGTGACTTTGAAGATCAGAAAGACACCATTCCATTGGGGCGCGCGGGCGAGCCGGAAGAAATTGGGAACCTCATCACCTTCATGGTTTCCGACGCGGGCTCCTGGATGACGGGTTCCATCGTGACCATGGATGGCGGCGAAGGGTTGAGCCCCCAGCGGGCAGGCCTGGCCCCCGAGCCCCTGGCCCAAATGGCGGAATACATGGCGGCGCAGCGCAAAGGGTGAAGGGTGAAGGGTGAAGGGTGAAGGGTGAAGGGTGAAGGGTGAAGGGTGAAGGGTGAAGGGTTTGCAGGGCGACTGGAGATAGCATGAGATTTACCATACAACGATGGGTGATGGCCGGGATATTGACCCTGGCGGGACTCGGGCTGGTGTCGAACACTGCTGCCCAGACAGCTCCAGACGTGCCGGGGCTGTGGGATGAGGCGTCGGTTTACCGGGATGAATTCGGGACGCCCCATGTGCAGGCGAGCTCCCTGCGTGGGATGGCCTTTGGCTTTGGCTATGCACAGGCGGAAGATCACCTCGAAACCATGCTCATGGCGTATCGTCTGGCCTTGGGCCGTGCGGCGGCGGTGGGCGGTGAGGCCTTTGCCGACAGCGACGCCTTTGCCATCCGCATTGCCAATGCAGAGACGACACGCAATGCCATGAGCAGTATCGATGGAGAAACCCTCGCGCTGTGTGAAGGCTTTGCGCTGGGGGTGAACAGTTGGATTTTTTCCCATCAGGATGAAGTGCCCGATTGGGTGGAAGGCGTCCAGCCCATGGATGTGCTGGCCTATTGGCACTATCTCATGGTGACCTCGGCCCCCCTTGACCTGCCGACGGCTTATCAACCGGAGCGGCCTTTCAAGCAGGGAAACGCCTGGGCCCTCGCACCGCAGAAGACCCTGGACGGCAAGACCCTGTTGGTGATGAATCCTCACCAGCACTACCGTGCCCCCTTCCAGTGGTATGAAGCCCACCTCATGCTCGGTCCGCTGAATTGGGCGGGTGCCACCCTCATCGGTGTGCCCGTTTTGCTCATGGGGCACAATGAGCACCTGGGTTGGGCCCTTACGCCCAATGAAGCGGATATCGCCGATGTGTTTCGGGAAGACATGCGTGGTCCGGCCCGTGCGGCCAACGACCCGACCCTACCTTCCATCATGGACGACATGGCCCCCATATTGAGTTTTATGTCAACGGCCAAGACGTACTACGTGCGCACTGACAATGGCCTCGAAGAGCGATCGGCGCCCTCCTTTGTGGGTGCACGCGGTCCGATGCTGGAGGGCGGCGACGGGGGGCTCTACTCCTGGCGCAATGGGGCCTATGGTCAGTTTGGCGGTATGGCCCAACTGCTGCGGATGGCCCAGTCCACCAACCTCGCGGCCTTTCAGGAGGCCATGTTAATGCACCAATTGCCCTGCTTTCAGGTGCTCTATGGCGATGCGGCGGGGAATCTTTTTTATCTCTACAACGCCCGCCTGGGCAATAAGAATGCGGCCCTGGCACCCGACGACACCTCGCCCGTGGATTGGACGCGGCCGGTGGATGCCAAGCGGGATTCCTTTGCATGGCGCGACGTGGTGGGGCTGGAGAATTTGCCCCATATCATTAACCCGGACTCAGGATTTCTCCAGGCCTGTGGCACGCCGCCCTGGTTTGCGACGACCAACAGTGGGCTGAGTGCGGGTGATTGGCCCCAGTGGCTGGTGCCGGAAGACGACCGTTATCGGGCCGTTCGGGTGCGTCAGATTTTATCGGCGGGCAGTTACAACCTCTATCATATGGAGGGCATGCTTTTTGACACCCTCGTGCCTGCTGCAGTGGACATGGTGCCTCTGATAGTGAAGATGGCCCAGGCCCAACCCCGGCGCGTGAAGGCCGCCCACCCTGATTTGGTGACGGGCCTCACCCTGTTGCAAAACTGGAATTTGAGCGCGGACCCGAATGCCGAGGCGCTGGTATTTTATGAGCGCTGGTGGACCCTGATAAAGGCGCGGCACCAGGCCGATTTTGCTAACGAGGCGGCCCTCTATCGGGGGCTGCTCCAAAACACGCCGGCGGCCCAGGAATCCGTGCTGGCGGCGCTGGAGGATGCCGCACGGGGGATGCGCAATGATTTTAATCGCCTGGCGATTCCGTGGGGTGAGATGCACCGCATCAATCGCGGTGGGCGGGATGAAGCCATGTTCGGCTCTGATGTGGGGGACCCCATTTTCGTGGCACAGGGCCGGGTGCCCGGTGGGCGGCGTCAGGTGGACTTCGGCTATGGTTTTGCCATGGCGGTGGAGTTTGGTGAGACGCCCCGTGCCTTGAGCATCGTGCCCTTTGGCGCCTCGGAAAAACCGGCGTCGCCGCATTATCGGGACCAGATGGACAGCTACCTGCAAGGGCGGATG
>JAUIMA010000557.1 GCA_030432675.1 Candidatus Hydrogenedentota bacterium
CACGTCGTCTTCCATGACGACAGCCAGTTGGTAGTGCTGGGTAGCCATTTGATCCACGACCTGCTCGACGAAGGCTTCCTGCGTCAGGTGGGGGCGCAGTTCCGCCATGACGGAATAACAGGTGGCAATTTCTTCAGCCGTCGCAGGCGTCTCGATGTGGCTCATGACACGGGGCATTCCTCAAGGTGGCTTTGACCGGATAACGGCTCTCAGTGTAGCATCCGTCCGCGTTGGCCCTGCAAATCGACAGAAAACGCAATGTCCGACGCGCCCTGCCGGGGAAGTTAGCGATGTTTGGCGGCCTTCTTTGCGGCTCGCTTATTTGCCATGCGCTCCCGGACCGACGTCGTTTTCGCGCCCGCTTTCGATTTGGCGGAGGACCGCGCCCCTTTGCCCGATGATTTTCCCACCCCTTTGGGCCCCTTTTTCTCTAACTTCTCCGCCTTCTTCCGCGCCGACGCCTCCCGCTTCTGTTGCATTTGTTCGGTCCGCGCCGATTTTCTTTCGGCCACGGCACGCTTCTTAGCAGCCGTGGCCTCTTTTTTGGACGCCTTCCGCCTATCCTTCTCCGCACGTTTCTCCGCGGCGGCCTGACGTTTGGCAGCCCGCAAGCGCTTCTTCTCTGCTGCCGCCTCCTTCCGCGCCTGGGCCCGCTCTCCGGAGGCCACCTTCGCGATTCGGTCCGCAATCATTTTTTCTGCGACCGAGCGTACCCGGGCCCAGGTGCCGGATTGTTTTTCTGATTTTGCCATTGGGACGGGCTACCCTTCGAGGCGGATGGGGAGCCAATCGCCAGTTGTGTTTATTCCGAGCGGATTATTCCGCCGTCGCAGTATCTTACGCATCCTCCGCCACCGTAACCAAAGGCAGTTTATCTGCATAGTCACGATAGGCGCGGGGAAGTTCCGTGTGGACGTCCTTGGAAATCCAGGAGAACTTGCCTACCATCAGCGAATCCGCCCCATCTCATGGCGGCGTTCCCCAACACAAGGACCACGGCCAGCGCATGCGCTGGCCGTGGCGTCTCTCCTAGACTCCTTCAGTCTATTCTTCTGGAATTTCTATCGGGTAACGGGCAGGAGTACTTCTTCTCACTCCTGCCCCCCCTGAAAACCTACTCCGCCGTCGCTGTCGCCGCTGCGTCCTCTGCTGCGGTTACCGTCGGCAAATTATCCGCATAGTCGCGGTAAGCACGGGGCAACTCCGTATGAATATCCTTGGAAATCCAACGCAACTTACCTTCCATCAGCGAATCCGCCACCTTGTTAAAGGTGCTGTTGTGATTCTTCTTGACGGCACGGAAGTTCTCTTCGATGCGTTTCCGGGCATTGGCACAGAAGAGGTCGGCCAATTCCTGGGGACTCTGATCGCTCTTGTTGTGTGCCAGCAGATGTTCCGTATTGGCCAGTACGCAGCCCATGACGAAGAGGTCAACGCCGATGTCCACGAAATTGGCCAGGATCAACTGCTCGTACTCCAGCTTTTCTTTGTATTTGCCCATCGTGTGGAAGAGACTGCGGGCAAGGCGCTTGCAGGTCTTGGCCGCGTAGGCCAGGTGATCCCGGTTATCGGTATTGAGATGATTGACATTAAAGTCCATGCTCGTGGGCATCCATACCTTCGGATACCAACCCACATAAAACTTCGCCGCCTGAAGGATGTAAGACCACTTCTTCGCCTTCTGGTCCCCCTTCGGCATCAGGATTGGCATGACGAGCCGGAAGTGGGTATCCATCGCTTCACGGGCCATGATAAGGTGCATGACTTCCGTAGAACCCTCAAAGATTCGGCCTACGCGCATGTCTCGCAAGATGCGGTTGACCGGCACGGGCTTTTCGCCCCGCTGATACAGTGACGTGTCGCTCTCGAAACCCCGCCCGCCACGTACCTGCAGGAAATCATCCAGCACGCGCCAGCAGGTCTCCGTGCAGAAGTATTTGGCCGCAGCGGCTTCCAGGCGGATATCCGCATTTTTGCGGTCGGCGAAGGAGCAGGCGGTGTAGACCAGGCTCTCCATGGCATAGGTATCGGCGGCCATGTTGGCAATCTTGCGGGAAATGGATTGGTGCTTACCAATGGGCACGCCCCACTGGACCCGCTTGTTTACCCACTCTTCGCAGTCGAGCAAAAATTTCTTGCAGGAACCGGCCGCTGAGGCCGGAATGCCCAGGCGCCCGGCGTTGAGGGTTGTCAAGGCAATCTTCAGGCCCTCGCCGGGCTTACCAATCATGTTCTCGGCAGGGACTTTGACGTTGTTGAAGGTCAACAGGCCATTGGCGATGCCTTTCAATCCCATAAACTGGCACCGGTGCTCTACGGTAAAACCGGGAGAATCGGATTCCACGACAAAGGTGGAAATCTGGGGAATCTCCTTGCCATTCTTAATCTTCGGCGGGGTCTTGGCCATGACTACCATCATGGACGCTGCCGTGCCATTGGTACACCACAATTTGGTGCCATTGATAAGATAGAAGCTACCATCTTCCGACAGGGTCGCCGTCGTCGACATCTTCGCCGGATCCGAACCCACATCAGGCTCCGTCAAGGCAAAGGCCGATATCTCGCCTTTTGCCAGACGGGGCAGAAACTTTTCCTTCTGGGCTTCCGTGCCGAAGAGCTTGAGAGGCTGGGGCACACCAATACTCTGGTGGGCCGACACCCATGTGACGGTAGACTGGCAGTAACTCCCGATGAAACTGAGCACCCGGCCATAATTCCACTGCGAGAGTCCAAGCCCCCCATATTTCTTGTCGATCTTCATACCAAAAACACCGACCTTGGCCAACTCCTGCAACACGACCTCGGGATATTCCCCTGTTTCGTCGACCGCGATGGGGTCCAGGTGTTCTTCCAATACGACCCCGATTTTTTCGATCAGTTCATCGCCAACGCGCTTGTCTTCGGCGTCCTGCTCGGGGTAAGGATGGAGCAAGTCCCAGCGGAAATTCCCCTTGAACATCTCGGCCGTAAAGCTGGGAAACTTCCACTCTGTCTCGCGGGCCGCTTCGGCCAACTCCATGGCCTGGTCTTTGGCGTTTTCATCGGTTGCCATCTACTTGCCCTTCCTGGGTTGCCTACCTAACGACCGGTAGGTATAAATACAAACACACCAAAAGGCACAGGATCTCTTGCCGCTCGCAAGTCCTCACTGCGCACCGGATAACATGACTCTAAAAGAAGAATAACACAAAAAACGGCTGTCCGCCAGTGCGATTTTTCCGCTGCACCTCTCATCTGACCACGTGTATCGGAAAAACGTTTCGCACCGGTGACGATATCCGCCACTCGAACCGACCCGCCAGCCGACTACGCCCAACGGCGCGCGCCACGTTGCGCCCTGTCTATCAATATCGATATCATCACACGGAAATACCCATCTCCATCGCTCCCTGCGCAACGTGCCATTGGGAGCCGTAGAGGGACCCGCTCGAAAGGAAATTTTACCCATGCCGGGAGACCAGCCCGCCAATCGTCCACCCTGTGCCTTTGTGGTCGGCGACTTCAACGTCGGAAAATCCACCTTGCTCAACGCACTACTCCACCGGGAGATCCTGCATACCAGTCGGGAAGAAGGGCGCGCGCTCCCCACCTTTATCGGAAGAAATGGGGACTCCTGTGATCGCTTCGCGGCCCTGGCCCTCGATGGTACGACCGTGACGCCCCAGACCCACGACGAGTTCCTGCGCACCCGCCAGGAACCTGGCCGCGCTGCCAGCGCGAAGGCCCTTTCGGTGGGCTGCGCTACCTCGCCCTTTCGCGAGCTTCTGTTGGTTGATACGTCCGGCATGTCGAGTGACACCTGTGAATCGACCGAAATCGCTCACCTGGACGGCCAGGAGTCGTCGTTACTGCTGGTCGTGACCGATATTGAATACTGGGCCTCGAAACACACCATGGATTTTCTGGCCTTCCACCAGGAACAGTTTGGTGATCGCCTCTATCTCATCGCCAACAAGGCCGATCATTTGAATGCCAGTGAAATTGAGCGCATACAGGCGAAGGCCGGGCAACGCATGGAAGATTATGGTATTGATCCCGCCCCCCGCTTCTTTCCCCTTTCGGCCCGTCTCGAAATGACCCGCCGCACCCCACGGGATGAATACCGTTGCCGTACCAAAGCCCGGGTCCGCGAATTGTGTGATAGC
>JAUIMA010000558.1 GCA_030432675.1 Candidatus Hydrogenedentota bacterium
GCTGTATCTCTACTTGCTCTTCGTGCGTTATCACTGGCGGCGCAACCCCAAGACGATCTCGCTGTCATTGAATTGGCTCGCCCTCGGTGCCCAGCCCGCCAGAAAAACGGACACCTCTGATGGAGAACATTCAGCGGCAGGGTCAGACACCCCAACCGCCCATGCCAACTCACTCAACGAATCGGCGGACCGTCAGGCCTGATTCGGTAGCCTGTCAACGAATCGCCGGAGAACACGTTACCTAAGTGACGGGAGCCTTTCGTGTCCAGGTCAGGTCGGAGGAGGTCTGCCCGGACAGAACTGTTGAAATCGGGATACCTTCGGCGTCTCAAGCGCTGTATGGAACAACCTGTGGAACGCCGTGGATGTGGAACAGCACTTATTTGACGCAACACCAGTGTAGAGCCGGGTCTTTTTGCCTCAGGGGGGTGGCCACGCTGGCCCTGCTGCTGGCAGTCGTCGGAGCCTCGGCCGGAACGCTGCGCCTGGGCACGCCGACTGTCAACAACAACCAATATACCTTTCCGGTGGTCTTGCAGGGCGACGCGGAAGGGGTGGCGGCCCTTGATTTTCGTCTGGCCTATGACCCCGCCGTATTCAATCCCGTAAGCGCCCAGTCGGGCACGACAGCCCTTCAGGCCCAAAAGCAAGTCAGTTCGAACGTGGCCGCTCCCGGTGAGTTTGTGGTCGTGCTCATGGGCTTTAATCAGAACACGGTCGGTGCCGGTGAAGTGGTAGAGGTGGTGCTGGAAAAGATTGGTGAGCCCTCTGGCGGTGCCACCACCCTCCGTATTGCCGAGCCTACCCTGGCCACCAACGTGGGTATCGAAGTCGATTCCCGGGGGGTGGGTCGCACGCTGCGCTTTCCATCCGACAAAGACGACGTGTCGGACGAAGCCGTAGAAGAGCAGGCGGAAGAGCCCCCTTCGCAAATGGACGACGAATCAGGCCCGAACGCAACTTACCCAAGTGGTCCCATTTTCGTGGCACGTGCAGCGCCGGCCCTCTCTTCCGACACGAAAAACGTCGCCTCCACCAACGACGGAACCCCTGGTGGACCCGCCCTGGAAAGCGCGGATCCCCGTGCCACCGCGCCGGACGTGCGTGGAGAACCAATCCCGACGGGGCCTACTACTGTCGAGGTCTCTCCGGTGTCCCAATCTGAAAAAGTTACTCGGCCGAGCGCGGTCGATGCCCCGGGATCCACCCCTCAATCGCCCTATGACACAGAAATTTCCGCCACACAACCTATTGATTCCAAAGCAGTTAACACCGACAAACAAGAAAAACAAGAATCTGATGAAGAAAAAGGTAGACAGGGGGGGGCCAAATACGCTACACTGCTGTTGCTCGCGGTAAGTATCCCCGTCGGGTTACTGGCGATTCTTCGCATAGCGGGCAAGTAACTCAGTATTAATCCCACTACGGTGGTTATGATCTCTGCGGTCTGCTTGCAGGCCGCACCTCACCGGAGATGTCGGATGCCCCCTCCGGCATCTCCTCCTTGGAATAAGCGAACCCCATGGGCCTCGGCCCATGGGGTATTCCTTTATCTGGACGAATTATTGTGTGGGAGGGGGAATGGCGCTCGGCCCAGACCTGGCTCTTGAAGCGAAGACGTACTCCTGTATACGCACGAAGCAGAGATACCGGTGCGCGCGGCACGATTGTTGGGCACCGTGTAGTTTGGCGAAGCGGGTCTTGCCGCGCAGTGCGCCTCCCAGGTAGTCACGCCTTCCGGCACCTCCTCTTCAGGCCCCGCCGACGGTCACTACAATCTTCCCGAATTGCTCGCCTGCCTCCATCCGCGCCTGGGCATCCCGCGCGGACGCCAGAGGATACTCGCTGTCAATGACCGGCTTCAGGCCACTGGCCGATACGGCGGCCAGCAAGGCCCGAAAATCTTCGTTGGATCCCATGGTCGATCCCATAATATTCAGCTGCTTCCAATAGAGGGCCGAGATGTTGGCCTCCACATGGGCACCGGTCGTCACACCACAGTGCACTATCCGCCCGCCTTTGCGACAGACTTCAATGTTTACGGGCCAGGTGGCCGCACCCACGGCATCAATTACCACATCCACCCCACGGCCATCCGTGATCTCCATGATCTCCTCCACCATCCCATTGCCCCCATACTGAAGGCCGTGATTGGCCCCATAATCGCCCGCCCGGGAGAGCTTGTCCACACTGGATGACGTGACGATGGTCCGCGCCCCTGCCAGGTCTGCGAGCTGAAGGGCGGCAAGGGCCACGCCGCCGCCAATGCCATGAATGAGTACAGTCTCACCGGTGCGTAGTTGCGCTCGGTTCATGAGCATGCGCCATGCCGTGATATAGGCCAGCGGCAACGCCGCCGCTTCGCTCCAGGAAAGATGGTGGGGCTTCTCCTGAAGGTTGGTGGCGGGCACCGCCACTTGCTCTGCAAAAGTACCCGGTCGCCCCATACCTACTATAGTAAAGTCAGGGCACTCGCTTTGCTCGCCGCGCCCACAATAGTCGCACTGCCCACACGAAAGCCCCGGATTGATGATTACTTCATCGTCCACCGACCAACGGGCGACCCCCTCTCCGACAGCCTTTACCACGCCGGCCGCATCGGAACCCAACACGTGGGGAAAGGGCAGGGGCGCGCCGGCACGACCATTCCGCATCCAGATGTCCAGATGATTGAGCGCGGCCGCCTTCACTTCCACCACCACCTCCCCCGCCACGGCGGAGGGTTCCGGTACATTTAATTCCTTCACCTGACCGATGTCGCCGTGGGCTTCGATTCCTGCTGCTTTCACTATTATCTCCTTGGCAATAATTTTCTATTGCGTTTTGCCCATCACTTCCGTTATGATGGCGTAATACCCGAAGAATTATGACGATCGGGTAACGAATATGTACTTATTTGCTGCGTCAGTGTAACAAACTGGAGCAAAAAAAGTATATTAATTAGAGTGTCTCTCGGTTGAGGCACGCAGAAATTGGGTTTGTTGTCGAGCAAATCTAGCGATGTCAACACTTGACAAGCTGCTTCCGCTTCGCATATAATGCGCAGCAAGTAGATGGTCGAGTTATTTGGCAGGGGTATGCGCCCCGTGCTTAGTAGTTTTCTCGACTAGAATTGGAATGGAGATTCGCTTATGAAAGGGATAGGGATGAAAAGATTCTCAGGTATTTCCGTAGCTGTAGCCATGATTGCTGCAGCCACACTCGCAGGTTGCCCGCCGGTCGTGACCGAGGACAACCAGTCGCAGAACTTCGCCGCTGGCGCTGCGAAAACCAACTTGGAAGGCAAGCAGCTGTACTTCCAGCCTGATGGCAGCATCAGCTTCTACAGCCGCACGGTCACCGACGGCATCACGGCTTTCGGCGTACCGACCGCCGGTCAGGCTATCGTTGACTTCAGCGTTGCTGACCCCTTCGTACTGAACCTGGCCGCTGGCTCTGAAGTGCTGTACTACGGTCAGTCCTTCAGCACGCTGTACATTGGTTCCGACGGTACGGTTTCCTTCGGCGTTCCCGGATCCGGCAATGCAAGCGTCACCGACCACTTCAGCTCCAAGCAGATTTCGCTTCTCCCTGTAGACGCGGCTGACGCTTCGGAAACCGGAACGGTCAGCTGGCAGGTCTTCACCGACTCCGTCGTCGTTACCTTCGACGCGGTTGACGGAAGCTCCTTCCAGGCTGAGTTCTTCATCTCCGGCGCTATGGACGAAGACATCGCTATCACCTACCCGACGATTAACGCGACGGCCGGTGGTGTGGTTGGTCTTTCCAATGGCCAGCTTGCCGGTAGCAACGCCGCTCAGATCGCCGCTTTCTTGAGCGCGTTCGGAACGGGTTCCGACCTCGGCACCACGAACACGGGTTCCTGATAACCCCACCAGTTTAAAATGCCAAAGCGCCCTTTCTCAGTGAGAAAGGGCGCTTTTTCTATGGATAGCACCCTATAATTCGAACCGCCTCTCCTCCCACCTATCGCCCGGTATTCTCTTTACACCCCTCGACAACATTCGTGTTTCCCTTCACCTCCCCGCCTGTCACATTTTCGATATACCTTCTCCATCCATCGGAGCACCAGAGGGAGGCGATGGTGAGCTCTGGGCGGTT
>JAUIMA010000559.1 GCA_030432675.1 Candidatus Hydrogenedentota bacterium
TTTTCGAAACAGCAAGGTGGAAACGGCGCGCATCTGGACTCAGAGGTGGATGCGTCAGCCGATTCCACCGATGCACCGGCTTCATGACGAGGGGACGACCCGGATAATCCGGTGGGCACGATAGACCTGGTCGAACATGTCCGTCGTCTCCACCTCAATGACGTGGTAGCCGACAGCCATGTCGGCCGGTAGCGTCGCCTTCCAAAGGTGGTCTGTATCCCGGGGGCCGGGTGTGCTGCGACCCACGAGGTGGGCGCGTTTGTTGTAACTCTTCTTCAGGGCTTTGGTGTCGGGGCTTTCAACACCATCCAATTGCGCAAATTCCGCTGCGATCGCCATCTCCCGCTCATGGGTCGCCTCCACATAGGGATCTTTCCCTTCGAAGCGCGTCATGGCAACCCACTGGTCGTCCCCCTGAAGACGCATGCGGGCCGTAGAGCGCTCCGAACCCGCGAATATATTGGCGATGACTTCCGTAGTTCCAGATTGCTCCGGCGTCACTGACTCCGGCGCGGCAATGTGCATCTGGTAGTCTGACGGGCGTCGGGAAGCTTTATAACGAATACGATAGTCGGTGTCGTCAAACGTGATGATGGCATAGCCATTGGGCGTGCCATCGGACATGGTGGTGTGGGGGATTCCCAGCTCGTCAAAGGCGCCCGTCCACCAGGCACCGCAGGCCGTGCCCTGGACCAGGTGGTGATGCTTGTCGTCGCGGAGCCAGTCATCATCTTCTCCCAGAAAGAAGTGTTTCTGGCGATGCCAGTGGGCAGCAATGGTGAACGTCTTTGGGAAGGGCTTCAGCAGATTGAAGAACTGCGCACGATCCACCAACTCTGTCACCGGGATGTGCATCATGGCCACCACCAGGTGATCCTTGGGAACTAACGCCAGGTCCGCTTCGATGAAGGCCAGCTGCGCGGCGCCCAACTCGGCGTGATAACGGCGATTCTCCACTTCCCAGTAAATATCGTTTAGTACCAGGAAGTGCACCTTGCCGTGATTGAAGCTGTAGTAAGGCGGGCCAAATACCCGGGTATAGGTCTCCGCTTCATGGGCATAATCCGGTGTGTCGAAATTGATATCATGATTGCCAATCACATGGTGCCAGGGCATGCCCAAGAGCCCCACACTCTGTGCGATTTCCGGCTGCATGGCCAGATTATCAAACACCAGATCGCCCAGAGTGAAGCCAAAGGCCGCGTCGATGCCGATGAGCTCTTCCAGCACATCGTGAGAGATAAAGTCTACTTCCTGCTGGTTCCGCGGTTGGGTGTCGCCAAAACACACGACATCAAAGGGGCCCAACTCTGCCTGGGGAGTCAGGGGAAAGTTGATGGCCTCGGGCAGGGCACCTGTTGGCGCTATGCCGGGAAATTTATACTCGGGAGAGCCCGTTGGTCGATGCACGTAAAAGTTGCGTGGAAGCGATGTCTTGGGGTCAAGGGCCACCTGCCACTGAGAAGGCTTGATCACAAATACGATGCCCTCGTCGCCCATATCCAGGGTGTAGCGTCCCGAGGCGTCGGTAGCGACTACCGCTGTGCCGTTGGACACCCCTACCTGGGCGACACCCGGCTCGGAGGGGTCTAAGGTTCCGTTGCCATTCTGGTCATGAAAGACCTGACCGGATACGGTGGCGGCCGATACGCCCCCAGAGAGAAGCAGGGTGCCTGAAAGGGTGGCCGATAATACCAATGAACGAAAGTCTGGCGACATAATGGGATACTCCGCGTTGGAATAGAATAGTTACGAGGCGTGTTAGTCCGTTGAACCTACCCCAGCGGGTGTAGTAGGTTCAACCCGAACTTAACCCTAACCATTACAGCGAAGTCTGTCCAAACGAGTCAGACCCAAGCTAACCCAGGAGAAACTTACCATGAGCGAACGTACCGGTGAATTGACTTTCAAAGGCGGCCCTTTGACCCTCCTTGGAAGTCGTGTATCTGCGGGAGCTCCCGCACCGGAGTTTACCCTGCTCGCCAACGACCTTTCCCCCGTCACCCTGGCCGATTCCGCCGGGAAAGTGCGATTGCTCAGCGTCGTGCCCTCCCTCGATACGGGCGTTTGCGATGCGCAGACACGTCGTTTCAATGAGGCCGCCGCAGAGTTGGGCGAAAACGTGGTCGTTCTGACCATCAGTGCCGACCTGCCCTTTGCACAGGCCCGTTGGTGCGGTGCCGCCGGAGTAGACCAGGTACAGACCCTTTCTGACCACTTCGACCTTAATTTCGGGGACAGCTACGGCGTGCACATCAAGGAACTGCGTCTCGATACGCGGGCTATCTTTGTGGTGGACTCCAGTGGAACCATCGTACATGCGGAATATGTTCCAGAAATGACCGATCACCCGGACTACGACGCGGCGCTGGCGGCGGCCAAGGCCGCAAGCTAAGGCGGGTACACGCCGCATTGTTCCATTGGGGGCTCCTGAACGACACCCCGTTCAGGGGTCCCCAATCTGCATTTAGTGATATTTTCGCTTCCCAGACTCGCGAACCCCGTGTATAATACAATCTTTCATCGTATGGCATGTCAAACGGTAGCGCATTCGGTTTGTGGCCGGGCGGGTCGATTGGCACGTCCGTAAAGCGTGTTTGACGCGTGCGACCGTGAATAGGCATTATATAGGCCCTAACTGCTGGAGT
Source organism: Candidatus Hydrogenedentota bacterium (assembly GCA_030432675.1). GTDB lineage: Bacteria > Hydrogenedentota > Hydrogenedentia > Hydrogenedentales > JAEUWI01 > JAEUWI01. The sequence continues at coordinate 2,649 of JAUIMA010000559.1, forward strand.
GAAAAGGCTGCATGAATATGGATTATCAGGCGGGCGATGCCCATCAAGAAAAGCTCGACGCAGATGCTGTCTGTATTCAATGTGGTACCGTAAATGCCGAAGGCACACTACTTTGCAAGGTCTGCGGAAATAACCTCCGCGATCAGCGCGTTCGGCGACTTGCGTCTGATCAGGCCCTCGAATCTGCTGGTGCCGGACCCCGGCGCAGGGTCTGGGCTTCCGCCGTGTTTTTTGTGTTGGCGGTCGCATTGATCATATCCACCCTCTTCAATCAGGAAATGATTGTGAGTTGGCTTATGGACGTTCAGGCGGGTACCCGTCTGGGGCCCTCCGACCTCTGGAATGGTGCTCCAAGTACGTCGCTGAATGAGCTTGCAGAATCCCTGGAATCCACTTTTCCTACGGAAGAATTGGCGCTTCAGGCGCGGGACACACCGAGTCCCGGCACCTCGATGAGTGGCATGTATGCCGTGTTTTCGGGGGAGCAATTCGTGGGGGCAGCCAACATTCGGGAGACCGGTAATACCTTGCAATTGGTGGCCGTCTTGAATGGGGGCGAGCAGCTGCGGGGTTTGGCAACCTTGCAGGGTGACTATTATGTCATGGTGCCCGAGTCGGGTGGCCTGGATTCAGGACGCCGAATTATAGCTATTCAGGGCGTGGCGTCCCCTGTGGCCGGTGGTGTCGTAGAATGTGTGGGCGACGACAGCCGGTCCCGTTATAGTTGCATGGCCTATCGATTGCCTTCCTGACGGCCTGTAATGCAAAGAAGCCCCAATCTGGGGACCATGGTGCAGCCCCTACCGCGTGCGACACCGTAATCCCGTTACCCTCGAAAAGCCCCTGTGGTTTTTCTGGAGTTTGAAAATCCATGTCAAAACCCGGATTCATGAACCGGCTCAAGAGCAAGCTGGAAAAAACACGCACCAACCTGGTGGGCAACGTCAAGCGGGCGATAGGTCGTCCCCACATTGACGAAGAGGCCTTTACTGCCCTCGAAGAGACGCTCATCGCCGCCGATGTGGGAGTCAGCACGACCCTCCAGATCGTGGAAGACATGCGGGGTGCGGTGAAAGAAAAAAATCTTCAGGATGGTGATGCCCTTGTTGCCCAACTCAAGGAAGAACTCAAGGCGCTGCTGGCACCGGGCGATCACCAACTCCACTGGACCGCAAGTGATGGGCCTCACGTGACACTCGTAATGGGTGTGAATGGTTCTGGAAAAACGACCACAACCGGCAAACTTGCCGCGAAGCTCACCTCCGAAGGCAAAAACGTGCTCCTGGGAGCGGCGGATACCTTTCGCGCTGCGGCAGCAGAGCAGTTGCAGATTTGGGGGGAACGAAGCGGCGCAACCGTCATTAAGCACAATGAAGGTGCCGATCCGGCCTCGGTTGCTTTCGACGCTGCCGATGCCGCCGTGGCACGCTCGGT
>JAUIMA010000560.1 GCA_030432675.1 Candidatus Hydrogenedentota bacterium
CATACCCGTACTTTGGACACAAATCCCGTAGGGCATCCACCCCCTGGCGGGATGCGATCAACTTGCGGGTCTGAACGATGCCCAGGCCCGCAAGAAAAAGTCCGAAGACAATCACGCCGGCCAGGGCGCCTTGGGTGTAAAACACGAGGCCGAGGGCAAGGAGGCCCAGCAGGAGGACGAGCTGTTTCTTTTTCACAGGAATTCCTTTATTGATGAGGTTGTCCGTACAAAGGTATCAGGCAACGGGCATTAGGAGGGATGGGGACCGGTCCCGTTTGGAAACGCCGGGGAACGGCCATGACGCCTCCCAATTATAGTGCGTGCCGGGGGAGCGAATCGAATCATGCTTTCCGGGCGCCCCCGTTTCCCCGAATCAATCTACGTTGATGCGAACAATAGAGGGGGCCAGATTGGCGGCAATTTGTTCGAGGGTCATGGGCGTGGTGGTGGTGTCCGTGCCTGTCGCGAGCGTAACGTTCCCCCCAGCTTCGAGGAGGGGTTGTATTACGCTGGCCTTCACGGCGAAATTGATGCCCTGGGCAACCGTTTGAGACACGTCCAGCGTTTTCTGGTCGTTGAGCTTTTGGGACACAATACCCACCCAACGTCCATAGCGATCCAGCACGGGCCCCCCCGAGCTGCCAGGATTTACCGGTGCGGTAATCTGCATGTAGCGCTGTTCGCCATCCAGCCGTTGGAGCGCCGCAATGTTGCCGCTGCCGACGATGGGGTCGGCACTGTCCCGTATGCCGCCGAGTGGATAGCCGATACAATGAATGGTGGCTCCCACATTGGGGTCATCTGCGGCTACCGGGATGGGTGCGCCGGTGAGCCCGTCGACCCGCAAGAGGGCCCAATCGTTGGCCGTGTCCATCGTGACCACGGTCGCGGCATACGCCGTGCCCGTCGTCGACGTGGCCTGCACGTTGTTGCCTCCCCGCACAACATGGGCACAGGTCAGCACAAAGCCATCGGCGATTACAAAGCCCGTTCCGACGCCGGGACGTCTGCCGCCCAACGCGGGCGACTGGTTGTCGGGGGCCTGGTTCCAATCGGCAATGGCCTCGGCCCGTCGTAGTTCCGGTGGCAGGGCTTCGTCGAGGCGCTGAATCTCCAACGCCCGGGCCTCATACTCGGAATAGACCTTATTGATGTGGTCCACCAGACGATAGTATTCCTGCTCCCAGCCCGCGAGTTCCCGCAGGGTCTCTTCCCGATTAAGGCTGTACGTAATAATCGCTTCCTCCAGCTGCATATCGGGACCGAGGTCCTGCGACCACTGGTCATACGCGTTGGTCAGCCGGTTGACCCGGTTGTCCGATATCCCGATGAGTTCATAGCCCCGGTTGATGCGATAGTAGAGCGACTCCACCAGTTTAATTTCTTCTCGGACCCCTTGCCAATTGGTAAAGGCCTCCAGGCGCTGTGCCCGTCGCTGTGTCTCATCGAGTCGTTGCCAGTCCTGTCCTTTGACGCGCCACCGTTCTTCTTCCAGCGCCGCCTCTCGCTCTTGACGCTCCAGGTCCTGGGCGCGATAGTGGGCCGCTATTCGCAGCTCCTTTTCTTGTTCCCGGCGCACATCAGCTGCGGCGATGGCGGCCTTGTTCTCGTGCCAGAGCGCGAGGAGGGCTTTCCGCTTGGCCGGGTCGGTTGCCAGCGTTACCGTGGCCTTGGATTTGAGGACCGACTCGACCTCTCCCGTTTCCGGGAAGCGCAGAAAATACTGCGAGTCGCTTTCGATGATGTAAACATCCTCATAGACTGTGCCATCTGCCACGACCGTGTCACCACCGCTGCGCAGGGAAGGGGGGATGGGCTTGAGCATGGGGACGATGTGTTCTCTTAACTCGGCTTCGATGGCCTCCAGGGGAGGTTCGGTCGGTTCGAAGGGGGGAAGCGGCGTGCTTTCGCTTTCCGTGGGCTCGGTGGGGTAGTTCGGGGAAGGTCTCACCTCGGAAGGTGGCAGGGGAGCCACCGTCAGGGCAGATTGTGAAGCAGAAGGGGCCACGTTCTTTTGCCACCAGACCACGCCGCCACTGGCAAGCGTAACCAGAAACACGACGACGAGGGCCAGGGTGTGCAGGCTGTTGCGGGGAGAAGCCACCGGTGCGGATCGGTCGCGTACCTTGGGTGGGACAGTCTGGGTGAAGGAAACATCGTGGGCCGCTTCCGGATCGGTGGCTTTCCACAGGCGGCGTACGAGCTCCATGTACTCATTCTTGAAGCGCTGCCGGGGTGCGCCCTCCAGCTTTTTATAGCGGTCATGCAGCGCCTTCGCCTCTGGAAAGACCTCATCAGAAAGGCGGTAATAGCGATTCCAGAGCCGATTTTGCTCGGCGGGATCGCGCGTCACCTGAATACAGGTTAATAGTGCCTTGGCCTCTGCAAGGGCCTGAGAGTTCGGCTGCATGAATACGATATATCCCTGAAAAAAGTCATTGCCCTCGTATACATAGTGCATCGCTTTCCCGGCCTATGTCAACGGAGGAAGGGTCCCTAGACAGGCACGGGTACCTCATCCAGGATGCTCTCCACAATGCCCTGTTTGGTCGAGCCGTCGTACTTGGATTTAGAGGTAAGCACCAGGCGGTGGGGCAATACGTGGCGGGCCATGCGCTGGATGTCATCGGGTAAGACGACGTCCCGTCCGGCGACCAGGGCAGCGGCCTTGGCGGCCTGGAATAGCATGAGGGAGGCCCGGGGGCTGACCCCCAGACTGAGTCGTACATCGTCTCGGGTCCGCTTAACCAGCGAGACGAGGTAGGTGGCCAGTTCTCGGCTCATGTCGATCGAGCGGACCTGCTGTTGAATGGCCAACACCTCGTCGCCCGACATGGCTTCTTCCAGCGATTCCAGCGGATGCCGGTCGGCCTGGGCATAGAGCATGTCGATCTCTGCTTCATCGCCGGGGTAGCCGAGGCTCAGTTGGACAAGGAAGCGGTCCAATTGGGCTTCCGGGAGGGGGTAGGTGCCATGGTATTCGACGGGGTTTTCGGTGGCGATGACAATAAAGGGGGCTGCGAGAATGTGACTCTGCCCTTCGATAGTGACCTGTTGCTCGCTCATGGCTTCCAGGAGCGCAGACTGGGTTCGGGGCGAGGCCCGGTTAATCTCATCGGCCAGGAGCACATTGCAAAAAACGGGCCCTGGTCGGAAATTGAAATTGCCATCGACCGGATTATAGATAGAGGAGCCGAGAATGTCGGCCGGGAGCAAATCGGGCGTAAACTGTATCCGGTTGTACTCGGCACCCATGGAGCGTGCGAGGGCTTTGGCCATAGTGGTCTTGCCCACACCCGGCACGTCTTCCATCAGAATGGAACCCCCGGCGATGACCGCCGTTATCAGCAATTCAATGACGTCATCCTTACCCTGAATGACCTGCCCCAGATTCTGTCGCAGGGCATCAATGCGTGCCTGCGCGACATCCTGCGAAATCAAAATGCTGTTGGATGCTTCCATGGACTTCTCCGCTGCTCCCGAGCCGGCGACAGGCCGATTGCCCGCCTTGCCGACCCATTGTAGCAAATCCCTTGTGAAAGGGGGGAAGGGGCGGAAAGAGATTCTGGGAGGGCGGTGACCGTCGCCGCAGGATAAAACAAAAAACGCCGCAATCGATTGGATTGCGGCGTTGGGTTTGGGGAAGCTTAGCCCTTGCGAATGAGGACCCTATCACCAATCTGGAGCACGTGGTTCTTCGGCCACTTGTTCCACTTGAAAAGGTCGCTGATTTTGACGCCGTAGCGCCGCGCAATGGTCGTGGGATTCTGACCCCGGGCTACCGTATGGGTCAAGTCTTTGGCGGATTCGGCTTCACTGGAAGCCGCACTGCCGCCTGAGCTATGTACTTTGTAGGTCTTTCCCGCGCGGAGAACCGAGCGACTGGTCAGTCCATTGAGGGAAAGAAATTCGCGGGTGGTCATGCCGTACTTCTGGGCGATGACACTGGCGCTTTCACCTTTGCGAACCTTATGCTCGCCCGTGCTCGTCGTGTTAGCGGCCGTCCGGGTTACGGGCGAGGCCGCAGGCGGCGTGTCTGGCGGCGCAATTGCGTCGGTCGTGGGTTCACTAGAGGCCGTCTG
>JAUIMA010000561.1 GCA_030432675.1 Candidatus Hydrogenedentota bacterium
GTCCAGGGCGCCGCGCTGGGCAGTGGCCGAGCAGTTGGCGAACATCCAGTCCATGCCGTTTTCGTCCACGAGGCGGATGAGACTCTGGGTAAGTTCTTCCACCGTCTCATTGAACGCTTCGGCGGGGCTGTGGCCGTTCTTGCGCAGTACGTCGTACTGGGCTTCCATGACACCGGCCAGAGCACCCATGAGGATACCGCGTTCGCCGGTGAGGTCACTGTATACTTCGCTTTCGAAGGTCGTGGGGAAGAGGTAGCCGGAGCCGAGGGCGATACCCAGGGCGAGGCAGCGGTCGGTGGCGTTGCCCGTCGCATCCTGGAACACGGCGTAGCTGGAGTTGATGCCCACACCCGCGAGGTAGTTCCGACGCACGGAGGTGCCGGAGCCCTTGGGAGCGACCATGATCACGTCCACGTCTTCCGGGGGAATGACCTTGGTGTGCTCTTTGTAGGTGATGGAGAAGCCGTGGGAGAAATAGAGGGCGTCGCCGGGCTTCAGGAATTTCTTGAGGGTAGGCCAGTAGGCCTTCTGTGCCGCGTCGGAAACGAGGTACTGGATCGTCGTGGCCCGTTCCAGGGCTTCTTCGGTGGTGAAGAGGTCGACGCCTTTTTTCCAGCCATCTTTCTGGGCGCGCTTCCAGCTCTCTTTGGAGCCTTCGCGCAGACCGACGATGACGTTGAAGCCGTTGTCGCGCATATTCAACGCCTGGGCCGGGCCCTGCACGCCGTAACCGATGACCGCGATGGTTTCTTTTTTCAGGACCTTTTTGGCCTTGGCTATGGAAAATTCTTTCCGCGTAACGACGTTTTCTTCAACACCGCCAAAATCGATTAACATGTTACTCCTCCAGTAGAGTCAGAATGTGGCCCGTCCTCGTGGCAGTGGAATTTGCGTCGAGGAATCAGGTGTTGGGCCAGGCTTTGGTTGCGGACCACGCCCCTTGTGGGCGGCCCGTAAGCATACAAATAAAATGCGCACAACCCGCATATTGTAGTGACCTACCGGGAATAATGCAAGAAAAAGGCCCCATTCCGTCTGGGAGCACGAATCGCTTTCCGAGAAGGGTAGGGTGGTGACGGCCTGATCAGGCGTTGGTGGCCCACACAAGGGCGCCCACGATCGCCGCGCCCACCAAGGTCGCAAAGGCGATCTTGATCCAGCTCCAGGGGCGTTCGCCCTGCACTTCACCCGTACGTCCGTTTACCATGAAGCGGTAGATTTTGTTGTGGTAGCGGTAGGCACTGATCCAGATGGGCAGCAAGACATGCTTGAACGTGATGTCGCGGTATTCCGTGTCCAGACCGAGGATGCGCTGTTCATCGCCGCCGATATCCCGGCAAACACTCGCCCGAATAACGGGGTCCATCTTATATTTTGCGTGCTCGAATCCGGCGACCAGCGGGACCTTGTAACTCTCGGCCTTGAAGCCACTCAAGTACTCATCTTTGTAGGGCACCAGATTGCGCAGGTCCCAGGGCTCAAGGTCATCGGTCTTTTTTCGAGGGAGGGATTCACTCGCCAACACCAGGACATCGTCGAAGGCATTGCGCACTTGGCCGCTGGCGGGGTACCACCGGGTTTTTCGTACCCGCTCGCGACGGCGCTCGGTTTTTCCATTCACCGTGACCGTGCGGGTTACCGTGACCCAATAGTGCTCGCCCCGCTGGCCCGTGTAACGGCTCCGGGTGTCCGCGTCATAGGTCCAATAGGGCATATAGACCCCCTGGAGTCGCTCGGATTGCTTGCCCCGCTTTTTGAGGGCGTTGGGGGCAAACCAGAGGCCACTGATCCAATCGCGAAAGGCGGTCTGGGCTTCTTCCCGACGAATCTTGAACGACAGGAGGGCCTTGGGCCGGAGGATGCGGTGGGTGGTGCCTGCCTTTACGATGGGCGTGCCACAGAAAGGGCACTCATCCGCTGCCACATTGGGGGCCAGGGTGGTCGATGCCCCACAGGAAGTGCAGTCGACTTCGATGCGCTCTTCCAGATCAGCGGTGTCTGCTGCCGTGCGGAGGGCTTCGTGGTAGTCCAGCTCTTCGATGGTGTCTTCGACGGGGGCGATGGGGTTCTCGTGGCCGCAATAGGGGCAGGTGAGACACTCCGTGCCGGGGGAGAATTCCAGGGAGGCCCCGCATTGCCCACATTCGAATTGTTTGTCCTTCATGGCCGCCGTTCTCCCAACCTTGAAACTCAGGCGCGCGTCTGGGCCGGCCGCTGACGGGGGGCCGACAATTTAATGACGAGTAATTCCAGGGCCAACATTTGATCCACGCCCGTGCTGCGCAGCATGAGGTGGGTTTCCGTGCACAACGCAAAGGCCCGCTTCAGTTTCGCCAGACCCAGTTTGCGGGCCAGGGGCATCACCTTCTGGCCGACGAAAGAGCTCTTGAGGGTGGCATCGGTTTCCGGCATGGCCCGATAGGCACTGTCGAGGAGCCAATTAATGAGCCCCATAATTTCATCGGGGCTCTTGCCCAGATCGCTCAATTGAAACAGGGTGCTCAAGGCGCGGTCCGGGTCGGAGGCGGCGATGGCGTCGGTCAGGGCCCAGACGGTTTCTTCTGCCACATCGGCACAGGCGGCCACCACGTCATCCTGGGTGATACGGGGGGCATCACCCACGTAGGTGCTCACCAGATTGATGGCGTTATTGATATCTCCCAGGCGGCTGCCGCCCCGGTGGATTAATTCGTTGACGGCATTGCCGTCGATTTCTTTGTCCTTGCTCCGTACCTCTGCGCGAATCCAGGCGTTGAGCGCCCCATCATCCAGCTGGGGACATTCCACCATAGCCCCGGCCTTAACGCAGGCTTTGTAAAACTTCTTGCGCTTGTCCAGTTTGTTGGCGATAAGCACGAGCAAGGTGGACTCGGAAGGGTTTTCCAGATAGCCGATGAGGGGATAGAGTGCGGAGTGCTTATCTCCCGACATGGCATTGTATCGGTCTGCATTACGCACGATGATGACCCGCCGCTCCACGAGGAAGGGGAGGGTCTGGGCTTCCAATACGATGTCGGCGATTTTGGCTTCGTCGGCGTAAAAGACGCCCAGCGCCATATCGCGCATGGAGGGATCGACGAGCGTATCGATAATCCGGGTGATGGCCCGCTCGGCCAACTGAGGTTCCCAGGGCTCCTTTTGAAAGGGGGCCTTGCCCGGGCCTAAGAGCAACACGGGCGGGAGGGGGCGGTTTCCGATTTGGTCCAGTAACTCATTGGCGTGCATAACCGGCGTACCTTACTTGTTCCCATTGAATCCACTGCACCAGGGGCGGCGTTAGTTCCCGCTGCTATCGCCTGACCCATCCCATAGGTCGGGCGATGGTGGGCTGCGGGTCCCGACTGCCCAGGGGTCTTACCTTCTGTGGTGGGGCGCTGTCTGGGGTCCTCAAGACTGAGGCCAGGGCTCCACCGTCCGATAGAAGATATCGGAAGCGAGTTGCTCGAGGGCTTCCGCCGCGGCCCGGTTTTCTTCGTCGCTGGCGAAAGAGCGGACGGTGGGCAGGAAGACTTCGGCATTGCCACGGAGCCGGTCGGAGGACTGGCCTGCCGCCCGGGTGTAATAACTGGTTTCACCGGCCATGACCTGCTCTTCCCAGAGTACTTCGCCACTCCGGAGGTCGGTCACGCGCACACCGGCCGTGACCACCAGGAGATACTGGGTCACGTCGTCGTTGCGGTCATAGGTCAGGCCCTTGAGGCGATAGTCGAGGATGACGCCTTCCAGCAGGAGGTCGGCTTTATCCGGGTGGACGACATCGAGGCGGGTATCGTGGATGAACTTGCGGGTCACCGCGTTGGTCAGCGGGGCCTGCAGGTCGTATTCCCGGGTCTCATCGTAAAAGGGAGATACCGCGATGGTCTGATATTGGGGGTCCAGCGTGCTTTGGGCGCTGTAGCCGCATCCTGCCAGTACCGTCAGGCCTGCCGCCAGGGCAAGGCTCTGCAACGTAAACCGTATCATTGGGCTGTCACCGTGACGACGTCAACCTTGGGGCTGCCGATATGGCGCACACCGCTGTGGGCTTCGAGCCACGTGCGGGCTTCCCCTGCGGCGGCACTGTCCGGGTAC
>JAUIMA010000562.1 GCA_030432675.1 Candidatus Hydrogenedentota bacterium
CGTCCCCGTGCCACGCGATGCCGAGTCCCACGAGGTTTCGTGTGCGTGGAGCGCCGAACGCTTTGGGCCATCGGTCAGGGACTGATTCGGGCGTCTTGTCATCCCGGAGACGCTGTGGAGAGGGGGACAGCCCCGACTACCGGGTACGCCACCCTCTTCACCGCTGCGTGTTTCGCCAACACGTCGGTTATCCATCTTCACCGACATGCCGTCGGTGCAGTCCCCGCGCCACGCGATGCCGAGTCCCACGAGGTTTCGTGTGCGTGGAGCGAGGAACCCTTTGGGCCATCGGTCAGGGACTGATTCGGGCGTCTTGTCATCCCGGAGAGCCCGGGGAGCGGGGGATGGTCCCGACTGCCGGGTACACCACCCTCTTCACCGCTGCGTGTTTCGCCAACACGTCGGTTACCCATCTTCACCAACATGCCGTCGGTGCAGTCCCCGTGCCGCTATGGAGCGCCGGCGGCCCGCCGGCAAGGGGGTGCCGTGGACTCCCCGTCCCCGTAGAGGGTGCCACTCTTACGAAAACGCCCCCGAACGAGCAGGTCGTTCGGGGGCGTGTAATACCTATTGGAGCTGGTTATCAGGCGCCCCACTGGGACATGCTGAATACGAACCAGATCATGGCGCCCACACAAATCCAGAAGAAGACGAAACCGCCCATTCCGATCATGCTCGGCACGGGGAACTCCATGTCGGGGTGATTGATAAGCTTCTTGGGCTCTCTTGGCTCCACGCCTTCTGGCAACATAAAGGGTTCCGGTGCATGGGGCTCTTCCGCATCCACGGGGGTGTGGAGGCATTGGTAAAAGCGATCCAGGCGGGACTTCTCCACGCGGGGCGTCAGGAGGCTGACGACGATGCAGAGTCCAAAGCCCGTGGTCAGGTAGCAGGCCATCTGGCACCAGACGCGGAACTCACCTTCCCAGAGAAAGAACTCGGGGAGGGTGTTGGCAGCCCAGGCGTGGAAGAAGGGCAGGTTGGTGAACCACATGACGGCGAAGGCACCAAGGGTACCTGCCCAGGCGCCCCAGGAATTGGCGCGACGCCAGTAGAGACCCACCCAGAAGGCACCGGTCATCATGCCCTGAATCTTCCAGAAGGTTTCCAGTCCTTTCGGGATGTCTTCGACGGAGTAGGCGAACCACACACTGAAGCATACGATGAGAAAGCCAACGATGCGCCCCACCATAACATAGTGACTCTCGTCCTTATCCGTCGCGAGATAGCGACGGTAAATGTTTTGCGTGACCAGTCCCGCCGAGGAAACCATGAAGGCGTCGCAGGAAGACATGACCGAAGCGAGCAGGGCCGCCAGGAAAATACCCACGAGGCCAGGCATCACGAGGGGCAGCAATTCGCCGGCCATCCGACCGTAGACCTGGTCGGGCTCGACCTGGACATCGCCCCCGTTGTTCATAAAGTACACGACGCCGCACAGTCCGGTGAGCATCCAGGCCACCGTACAGATCCGCTTGAGAAGGTTACCGGCGGCAAAGCCAACCCGACCGTCCATCTCTGTCCTGCCTGCCGCGCAGACCCCCATAATATGGGGCTGGGTCACGATACCGAGGGCCGCATTAAGGGCGAAGATAGCGATGTGCCAGGCATTAATTTCACCGGGCGCCACCAGGCTGAACATGTGTTCGTCGGTGATGGACTCGTGCAGTCCCGCGAAGCCACCCACCGCTTTCAGGGCGAAGGGAAGAATCATGAAGGAAAGAATGACCGTCAGGATGCCCTGGATCAGGTCGGTCACGATGGCGGCAGCAAGGCCACCGGCCATGCCATAGGCCACAAAAAGAATGGTCATGACAATCACCGCGATATCCGCGTCAATCGCGCCGCCGGATATGGCTTCAATGACCTTGGCGGAGCCCAGAAGCATAACGCCAATATTGACCGTGAGCTGCATGACGCCCACGACCGTATAGAGGGCACCCACGCTGTTGCTGTAACGGTACTCGAAATAATCACCGGTAGTGATGGCGCGCATTCGACGGAAAGCCGGCGCAATGAGCCAGTAGAAGGGGGTGGCGAATAGCCACAGCCACTGATACCAGATGCCGGAAAGGCCGTTGGTATACGTTTTCGACGCAACGCCTACGGCCTGGTTGCCGTTGGTGCCTGCGCCGAAGGCGAAGAAGGTCATGGAGAGCTTGCCGAAGCCGCGTCCCCCCATAAAAAAGTCGGCCGTGTCTTTAATTTTACTCGCGGTCCAGAGGCCGATTCCGGTTACGACGACGAGATAAGCGGCCAAAGCCAGCCAATCCCACAGGTTAATCCCCAGCATGATTCTTCTCCACACGGTTTGAGGGCCATTACGAACAGATCCGCCTATAGTAGTTCATGGAGGGGCCAGACTGTCAACCTGTGAAATCCTGTCGCACCCGTAAGTCTGTCATCGCGCAGATGTGGCTTGCGGCATTGCGATGGCGTGGGCTATGGTGACAGCGTCTTGCACGGGTGCTGGATAAATCAATCAGAAGGTAGCGATTTCATGCGATTCAGCGGAACAATCTTTCTTTTATCGATGGCGTTTGTCCTGTTGCTGTCCATCGCCTGGTTCATGAATCCTGATGGTGGCGGCAACGTAGATGGTGTGGCGGATATGGAGGGTGAGAAAGAGAAAAACAGCCTCGATCAGATTCTGTCGGGGGACTTCAAGCGGGCTCCCAAGAAGAACGTGGTGCTTGGTGAAGGAAGACTTCGCGGCCGGGTGCGGGATGGCGGTGGCGCGCCGGTTGCGGGGGCAACGGTGCAGGTAAAGCCCATCGACGTGGCCGCAAATATTACCGAAGCCGCACCGGAAGTGCGCCACTACTGGGAGGGGACCTCCCAAGGCGACGGGTTCTTCGAATTTCGAACCCTGCCTGCAGGCGCCTTTATCGTGTCGGCCACCGGAGAGGGTGCGCTGGCCGTTGCGCAGGTAGACGTATCCGAATCGGGCCTGTTTACCGAACTTGAGTTGGTGCTGGCGGACCGGATTACCCGACGGGGCACCGTGAAAGATGGCGCCGGTAAGCCCATCGCCGAGGCCCGAATCGTACCCCTGCATGCCCCCGATTGGATGGGTGATTCAAAGCCGTTCCGGCACATCGAGGTCAAGAGTAACGAGACGGGGAACTTTGTCCATCCCTTGTTGCCCGGCGGCACGTGGGATGTCCTGGTGCTCGCCGACGGGTTTGCGCCGCAGCGGGTTACCCTGGCACCTGAGCAGGCTACCACCGTGACGCTGGGAAACGGCGAGGTGTTGCAGGGGCGTTTGACCCGCGCGAAAGATGGGCGTCCCCTCAACAACACACGGGTCGTTATCCGCGCGCGTGACGAGGGCGATGAGTCCTATACGATGCGCAGCAATGGCCAGGGATTCTTCAGCTTTCGAGGCATTCGCCCGGTCGCCTACAGCGTGCACCTCGATTCTGACCGCTACGTGGCCCATGCCGGGGTCGACGTGAAAGATACCGCGGCGTCCCAGATGGCCCCGGAAGCTGCCGCACGGCGTAACGTGCAGGTAGACCCGGTGACCGGGGTCACCAAAGCACCGGCCGAACCGATGGCGACACCGGAAGTCACCGTGGGAGGGGGAGATGGGAGTGACGAAGGCGTTCTGTTGGTTGCCCATCCGACGGGTTCCATTCGCGGCCGCATTCTAGAGTCACAGGCTGATTTCGGCGTGCCTGGCGTGCGGGTGGAGGCCTATGACGGGGTCGCCGACACCCTCGTGGCCGAAGCGCGCACCGACCAGGCGGGCTACTATCATCTGAAGGGATTGGTCGAGGGAGACTATCGCCTGGCGGTACCCGGCACAGATGCCCAGGTGTATCGGAGCGAGGGCGAGGTCTCGGTGGCGGTCTCGGAGGGTAGTCAGGTGGCAGGCACGATTTTTCGCGTGGCGGCCAGCGCGGAGCTCTGGGGGAATGTGGTGAACACCCATAGTGAGGGGGTGGCCGATGCCAATGTCTATTTGCAACGGGTAGGCTACCCCGGACCGGCCACCGGAGTCATCACCGGGGCCGAAGGCGCGTTCGTATTGCGGGGTGTGCACGGCGAAGAGCAGGTCACC
>JAUIMA010000563.1 GCA_030432675.1 Candidatus Hydrogenedentota bacterium
CAAGGCCTGCGCCGGTGCGTATCGACGCTAGCCGACACCGAGATAAGTGGCCATGTTGGCCTCATAATAGTAGCGGGTTTTCAGGAGGCCATCCTTCAACGCCACCTGGGGCCGCCAGTCAATGGCTTCTTTGATGCGGACATTGGAAATTGACACATCGCCCACATCCATGGCCACCCAGTCTTCCGGCCACGGCACCTGGTCAACGCCCCCCTTACCCACCACCGCCACCACTTCGCGGGCAAACGTCGCAATGGCACATTCATCATCCCCCGAGGCGAAATAGACCTCCCCCAGGGTATTCTCCGCGGCGGCCACCTGGAGCAGGGCTTCCACACAATCTTCCACGAAGAGCACGTTTCGTTTCTGCTGCCCCTCGCCGTAGATCGTGAGATTCTTTCCCTGAAGGGCGAGGCCGATGAAAAAATTCAGCACCCCCGCGTCGCTGCTCTTAATATTGGCACGCGGGCCGTAGATATTCGCCAGGCGCACCACCGACGTCCGCAATCCATGGACGCTATGGTAAATGAGATGGTACTTTTCCGCCACACTCTTATTGGCCGAGTAAATGTCGAGGGGAAATTCCGGGTGCAACTCATCGATGGGGCGATGAATCATGGCACCACACTGGGTGCTCGTGCCCACATAAATGACCCGGGCCTCGGGGTTGTCCTGCCGCACTGACTCCAGGACGTTCATGGTCCCTTTGCAGTTAATGGCAATATCGAGAAAGGGATCTTTGAGCGAGTAACTGTGGGAAGTGTGGCCGGCGCAATTGAAGATATAGTCCTGACCGCGCACTTCCCGATTCACGAGGTTATAGTCCCGGATATCGTTGTGCACCACCCGGATGCGCTCTTTGACGCTGCCAAGATTGGCGGGATTCCCGCCACCATGTTCCATGAGGGAGTCGTAGACCGTGACATCAGCGCCCAGGTCTACGCAACGGAGCGCGAGGTTGCTGCCGATAAACCCGAGCCCACCAAGCACGAGCACGCGCTTGCCTGCCAATTTATCCTGCAACACCACGTCCATCTCCCTCCCGATTCATCCATCCGTGGATGGCTATCCGCCAGACCGCACCAGCTCAGGCTGGGATGTCTTCCAAAATCTCAATCCCCGCACTGGTTCCGATACGCGATGCCCCCGCCTTCAGCATGGCCATGGCATCGCCGAAGGTCCGAATGCCACCGGCGGCTTTTACGCCGAGTGCATCACCCACCGTGGACTTCATCAGCAGAATATCCTCTACGGTGGCCCCCCCGTTGCCGAATCCGGTCGCGGTCTTGACGAAGGAGGCACCGGCGTTGCGGCTCATCTCGCAAACCCGCACTTTTTCGTCCCGGGTCAAGTAACTTGTTTCCAGGATGACCTTTACCGGGACACCGTTTACCGCCTTCACCACCGCTGCGATTTCCCGTTCGACAAAGCTGGGATAGCCGGACTTGAGGGCGCCGATATTGATGACCATATCGATTTCCGTGGCCCCATTGCGTGCGGCATCCCGGGCCTCTTCCACCTTCATCTGGGCCGTCATGGCCCCCAGGGGGAAGGCGATGCAGGTATTTACGCCCACGGGGCTATCGGCCAGTTTCTTGGCGCAATAGGAAGTCCAGGCAGGATTGACGGTTACGGTCGCAAAATTATACGTCAGGGCCTCCTCACACAACTCGCGAATATCCACCTCGGTCGCGTAGGCACGCAACTGAGTATGGTCGATGAGTCGGGCCATATTTGCTCGTTTCAAGCTGGGTTATCCTTCATGTTTTGCGTATGCTGCACCGGATTTTGTCAACAATACTCTATCCTACCATGGAACACGCCATTCGCCGCAACGCAGCCGCAGGGATCGAATCGCCCACCCCAGCGGTGCTGCAGGTTAGAAATCGGGGCGTACTGCGGCCGCTGAACGCATACACGTCCAGGCCGGATGCTTTGATGGACATTTCCCCTGACGAAATTTATGGGGAATCATTCGACTTTTGCGGGCACTCGGCCCTGGCCAGCAGGCTGCGAAGCGGACGAAGGCACACAGCACGTAAACGCTTCGCGGGCAATAACATCGTACGATTCCTCTCGCGCCACGCTTGGAGTCGAGCCCTTGGAAGATTCCGGCCCCTCCCGCTGCTACCGCACTTCTACACCCCGCTCCCGGGTTTCACGGTTGTAGTCACCTTTCGGCCATGCTAGACTGCCTGTCACCTCCATGCCTCCCTTGAGAAGGCACGGTGGACATCCTGTCAACAACCGGGCGTGGCCTCTCCCCATGGCGGCCACCCTGGCAACACCTTTACTTTACGAACGCGACCTGGAAGGATTGTTAACGATGAGTGAGAAGGAACAATTGATCGCCCTGGCCGGTCAGCCCCTGGGAGCCCGCATCAAGGGCTACCTCAAGCTGAGCGGACCAGGTTACATGCAGAGCGCCATGACGCTTGGGGGCGGCTCCATCGCTTCCTGTGTACTCATGGGCTCCCTGCTGGGCTATCAGCTCCTGTGGGTGCAGCCCCTGGCCATCTTCCTGGGACTCTGCGTTCTGGGCGCGGTAGCGAAACAGACCTGCCAGACCGGCGAGAAGCCCTATGAGGCGTTCTGGAATCGTCTCCACCCCGCCCTCGCCATGGCGTGGGGTATCGCGGCACTCATCGCGACCATTCTCTGGCACATCCCCCAATACTCTCTTACTGCCAACGGCGCGGTCGAACTGGCCAGCGGTATTGGCATCAATCTCGGTGGCACTGCGGGCCGTGCAGCCATCGGGGTCTGCGTTCTCGCTGCCGCAGGCTTTGTCTGTTACCTCTACAGCACGGGCGCCAAGGGACTCAAAATCTATGAGACCCTGGTCAAGGTCCTGGTCTGGGGTATCGTGGGTGCCTTCGCCATTGTGGCTCTTCGGACTGGCATCAACGTTAAAGAGCTGTTCCTCGGCTTCACGGGCATCAGCTTCATCCAGCAGATTTCCGCAAATGGCTTCCCGGAACAGGCAACCATCCCTATCGTGGGTGGTATCGCCGCTGCGGTAGGCATCAATATGGTCTTCCTTTATCCTTATTCCCTGTTGAACAAGAACTGGGGCAAGGAACACAAGGAGCTGGCCTATTTCGACCTCATTTCCGGCATGGCCATACCCTTCATTCTCGCCACGACCTTCATGATGATTGCCGTGGCCAACACCATCGGCCCGGACGTCGGCGCGGTCGGGACTATCGTGAAAGATATCCGGGCCATCCTGCCCGTACTTGACCAGACCCTCGGCAAGACCCTCTCGCTCCTGCTCATTGGTCTGGGCATGTTTGCCATTGGCTTCTCCACCATCATCATCCACATGCTGGCGAGCGGCTTCATCGGCTGTGAACTTTTCGGCTTCGAATACAAGGGCAAGGCCAAATTCTGGTTCTCCCTCCTCCCCGCTGTCGGAATCATTGGTGTGCTCGTCAAGTTCCCATGGTTTGCCGCGGTAACGGCCTCCAGCCTCGCCGCACCCCTCATGCCCGTAGCCGTCATCGGATTCATCATCCTGCTGAACTCCAAGTCCTACATGGGCGACGCACGGCCGGAAGGCGGCAAACGAATCTTCTGGAATACCTCCCTTGTTGCCGCCGTACTCATCATGAGCGTGGCCGGATACAACGGACTTCGCGGCAACTGGAACACCCTGCAGAAGAATCTCGGCAGCGCCCCCGCCGCTGAAGAAGCACCGGCAGAACCCGCGACCGAAGAGGCCGAGGCGGAGCAATCCGCCAGTCTCCTTTTTCCCCCGGCCCACGCCGGGGCCGAGGCCCCGACCGATGCGGTCCAGCAGATTGTCGCCCGTGACCTCATGGGCACCCGTTTTGAGATTACCTTGTACGCCCCGTCGGGGGCGTACAACCCGACCCGCCTGACCGAAATCGGACTGGCGGCCTTGGACCGGGTGGAGCAGTTGGAGCGCCGGGTGAGCACCTGGCGCGTCGACAGCTTCACCGCCAAGCTCAACCGCCTGGCTGCGAAAGAGCCCGTTCAGGTGCACCCGGATGTCATGGCCCTGTTGAGGGTGTCTCAACAGGCCTATGACGACACG
>JAUIMA010000564.1 GCA_030432675.1 Candidatus Hydrogenedentota bacterium
CCGCCAGGAAATTCCCATCGGGTCCAAGAGTGACGTCCACTTTACAGCACCCGAAACTGGGGTCTACCGCATGAGCGCCAACCCGCAAAACAACCGCCTTGCCCTGACCGAGAGTTCCCACCTGGTGAACGTCATTGCGGAGGGTGGTGCCCTCCGACTGATACACGGCGGTGGCGACTACGCCTTCTGGGTGCCCGCCGGAACGACCGAGTTTGCCGTGCGCGTGACGGGCGAGGGCTCCAGCGAAGCCATCCGCGCCGCCCTCATCAATCCCGACGGGGAGGTCGTCGAAGAGGTGGACAACATGGTGGCCATGCATCAATTCGAAATGACCCTCCCCGAAGACAGTCCGGGCGCTGTGTGGACGATTCGTTTGTCCAAGCCTACCGAGCGTCCCTGGGAAGATCATTCGGTGGACCTCCGAGGCGTGCCGCCCCTCTTCGCACCGTCGGCCGAGGGGCTGCTGGTCCCGGGGAAGTGATGGAAGCCTACGTGCCGTTTGAACGAGGGAAAGGTTCAGGGCTATAGATTCAGGAGGGGCATTCTACCAGTGGGCCACCACCTTTAAATACCTTCCAGTGCGCCCATCCATTAGCGGCTTCCTCCTTCTCTGGCGCTACCGGTGGGAGTTCGGGCGGGGCCGCTATCCGCTGGCTTTGTGTCCCCCTTGAAAAGCGCCCCACTATCGGGCATGCTGCTGAACGGTTATCCGTTGTAGATTCTTCGGCTTGGAAGGCCCATCATGACCCCCATTGGCCCATCGGATGACCGCTGAAGGGTAGGCAGTGTTTGCATGGATTTCATGAAACCCAGGGAAGATACCACAGCCCCGCGTTGTGATACGGGTGCTGTGGGTGGGGCAGGTTATATCGACATAGGGAAAGAAACACGATGATTCGATTTCATAGGGTGGGAATGTTTATTGGCGCGGTCGCAGTGGCCTTCACGGGCACCTTCAATCCGGGCTGGTGCGCAGCGAATTCCGACGTGCCTGACCTTCGGTATTACCGGCAAGTCGAACGGGGACCAGCACAGCGACTCAACTTCGATGTCGCGGTCTATGGGGGAACCCCTGCGGGGGTGGCGGCGGCGGTCCAGGCGGGGCGGATGGGCAAAGACGTCGTCTTGCTTTCTACGAATCGCTTTGTTGGTGGGCTGACTTCCGGTGGACTCACCGCGACCGACGTGGGCAATGGCGCTTCTATCGGTGGGCTGGCCCTTGAGTACTACACCCGCATCGGCCGACTCCGGGATCTTGATCCTTCGGAGGCGGAAGCGCTCTTTCTTACAATGCTTGACGAGGCCGGGGTGACCGTTCTCTTCGACCGTTGGCTCGAGTCGGTCATCATGGAGGAGGGAAAGTTGGTGTCGGCGACGATGGAGACGGCTGAAACGGTTGCGGCGTCCGTTTTTATTGACGCTACCTATGAGGGGGATCTCCTGGCGGCCGCGAATGTCTCCCACTACGTGGGCCGGGAGCCCTCGGGGACCTACGATGAATCCCTCGGCGGACAAATGCAGAATGTCTCCTGGAGCAATGTCTATCAGTTTTGCAAGTTGCCGGTAAGTCCCTTCGTGGAGCCTGACAATCCGGATTCCGGATTGCTGCCCGAGATTTCTGACGAGCCCCTGGGGGAGAAGGGGGATGGTGACTTCCGGGTACAGGCCTATAACTTCCGCATGCGTCTGACCAACAAGGCCGACAGGCTGCCGTTCCCAAAACCGAATGGCTACGACCCCGGGCGTTACGCGCTGCTGGCGCGCTTTATGAATTTTGATCCCGAAATCCGCTGGACCCTCGACTACACGACGACGCCCATGACCGACGGACCAGTCCAGATGCGCAATGGCGACAGCAACAACGCGGGGAGTTTCTCTTCCGACTACGTGGGCGGCAGCAATCTCTGGCCTGACGGCACTTACGAAGCGACCTCCTTCTCCGAACTGCCCCCACCACGGCGCGGGCTGACCATGCCCTTCCGGGAACTGTACAAAATACGGGAACGGGTATTTCAGGATCATGTCACCTACCAGCAAGGACTCATGTATTTCCTCGCGAACGATCCCCAGGTTCCGAAATCTTTGCAGGAACGGACGAATGGTTTTGGGATCGACCCCCACGAATTTAAGGAAACCGGCGGCTGGCCCCATCAACTCTACATTCGCGAGGGACGCCGAATGCTTTCTGACTACGTCATGACCCAGGCCAATTGCGAATCAAAACGTACGGTGGACGATTCTGTGGGCCTCGCGTCCTATGCGATGGACTCCCACTTTTGTCATCGTATGGTCGTGGAATTGGACGGGAAACTAACGGTGCGAAATGAGGGCGGATTTGGCCACGGATGTCCGAGACCCTACCCCGTGTCCTATCGCTCCATCGTTCCCCGCAAGGAAGAGTGCAGTAACCTGTTGGTGCCTCTTTGCCTGTCCGCATCCCATGTCGCCTATGGGTCAATTCGTATGGAGCCCGTGTTCATGATTCTAGGGCAAAGTGCTGGAACGGCCGCCGCGTTGGCGATTGACGCGGGAATTGCGGTCCAGGATCTTGCCTATGAGAAACTGGAGAAGCGACTGGCGGAAGACGGACAGATACTCAGCTTCCTCCCGGGAGATATCTACCCCCTTGCGAAGCTGGAGGGGGTAGTGGTTGACGACGAGGCGGCTGTCGCAACGGGCGAATGGATGCACAGTGCCTCGGCTCCGCCCTATGTGGAGCAGGGCTACCGGCATGATGTCAATAAGAACAAAGGGGACAGCACGATGACTTTCACCGCCGCGCTGCCCGCCTCGGGTCGTTACGAGGTGCGCCTGGCCTATAGTCATCTCGCCAATCGCGCGGAGCAGGTGCCCGTGACCGTGCACCATCGGGACGGCACCCAAACCGTCGTGGTCAATCAGCGCAAGAAAGCGGAAATCAAGGGTTGCTGGACCTCACTTGGGCACTTCGATTTTGATGAGCAAGCCCGTGTCGTCGTGAGTAACGAAGGCACGAAGGGGTATGTGCTCGCTGACGCGGTGCAGTTTCTGCCGGCGGAAGCAGAGGCGGTTTCGGTACCTTAGTGATATTGGGGCGCTAGCAACGCCGATTGTTTCAGGACGACCAGACTATTTCCATTCCGTGCGCCCACGTACAGGAGATCTCCGTTAACCGCGGCGCCGTAGGTTTTTTTCATGATCGGATGGCGAATGGTCCTGAGAAAGTGGGGGACCGTCGGGTTATTGATGTCCACAACGGCGATGCCATCGTCTTCCACCATGGGGAGATAGGCGCGGTCGCCGGAGACGATACAGCGGTTCGGCTTGCCAAAGCGTTTGTCGCGGAGTGTCGCGACGAGCTTCGGTTTGGGCAGCGCGCCAATATCCAGGACGAAGAAGGCATTGCTATCCCAGTGAACCGCGAAATAGCGGTCATCGACGACTTCGCCGCTGAACTGGCCCCCATGGGGAACGGTGAATTCATTCACGACTCGGGGCGCGGTGGGCTCTTGGATGTTCACCACCGCGAGTCGATTCTCCGCTCCGAAGATGGTACCGACCAGCGCGTAATTACCATGGAGCAGGACGCTGAAGGGGCCATCTTTGCCCTCGGTAATGACGGCACTGCCGACAACCGTCGGGGTCTGTGGATTGCGGACGTCCACCACGTAGAGTTTCTTCTCTGTCAACTGGGCGACGTAGCAATAGCCAGCGCGGTAGGCGACCTTGTAGAGCACGCCATCACCGATGCCGGTGCTTCCCAGGAGCTTCGGAGCCGACTTATCCGTGACATCGACCACCAGCAGCTGGCTGTTGCTCTGGGAAGCGAGGTAGGCCGTGTTCCCGTGCAGGGCGAAGCCCGCAGCGGGGCCCAATTCGGGGTGGGTGAAGCTGGACACGATTTTGGGACGTGCGGGGTCGTCAAGGGCACAAATCGTAAGACGTTGGCCTTCGCGACAGGGGAGATAGAGGTAATTACCCTCCCGATGGACATCTTCAATGCCGCGCAGCTGCACATCGTCCACAAGTTGGGAGACGAAAGGCGCAGGAGGTATTTCTTCTGCGGAGGCGCATG
>JAUIMA010000565.1 GCA_030432675.1 Candidatus Hydrogenedentota bacterium
ACCTGGGAAGGAACGCACGTGGGCACGGGCAACGATGTGGTGTTGACTGCCCGCCGCCATGGGGGGCGATGGGCGCTTTCCCTGGGCCTTGGGCTGGCCATACTGGGAACCCTGGGGCTCGTCTTCCTGCGAACCCGAACTCGCTGAGTCGGAAACCGTTTCAGGAGAAGCGACAGCCTATTTCCATGCGCGGGTCCAAGTCGCCTATAATCGGGTTTCAGTTTATAACGGCAATGGAGTACGGTGCGTTGAACAACGAACATGAGTCGACAGAAGTAACAAGCGAATCGGTGGTGAAGCCGGAGGAAAGCACCGGTGACCCCGGTTTGGACGCTCAGGTCGCGTCCGGCGTCCTCAAGGGCGATGTGGGCACCGAAGCGGCCCAGGTGTGGATCAGTGCTTTTCTCATTGCAGCACTCGGCTTCGTGGTGTATCTCTACGCGTTCAGTATCCCACTCCATGGCGACGACCTGACGGTACTTGGTGGCGATTCGCCGATTGCCCGCATTGTCACATCACCGGAAGCCCTTCCTGATTTTCCCACTGCCCCACTTGCCGTAATCGGGCTGGCGCTGAATGCCAGTCTGGGGGGTGGAAACGTAGACTTTCTCCACGGTGGCAGTATTCTGCTGCACATTTTCTGCGGCATTCTTGTATTTCTTATTGCCCGCCGCCTGCTGGACCGGGGAACACCGGAAGCCATTGCCATGCTCGCGGGGATGTTGTTCGTAGCCCATCCCCTGGCGACGGAAAGTGTCGACTACCTGGTCGCGCGGCCTGTCTTACAATCCTCCTTTTTCGGATTGCTGGGCTTACTCCTGCTCCTCCGAGCTTGCCCCCCCCAGACCAACCGTGTCCTCTCCCTTGGCGCGGCCGTGATCGCATTTGCACTTGCCTTTGGAAGTGATGCCTCCGCATTGACCTTCCCGCTCATCGGAGTCGCCATCCTCTATCTTCGTGGTGACCGGGGCGCGAGCATTCGGGACTATCGTGGTGTTGTGGCCACGGTCCTGCTCCTCACCACCTTGCTTCTCTGGGTTACCGGCAATGCGTCCGGTATGTTGGCTCACGGCGCCCAAGGCGGTGTGGGCGCGTTCCTGGCCCAACTGGGTGCCGGGCTTTACTATGGACTCATTCCCACCAACTACGATCTACTCCCCGTTTCCGGTGGCCTGGTGACGGGGGTGCTGGGACTCCTCCTCCTGGTGGGAGCCATTGCCCTCGGTATCGTATGGAAGCCGCTGCCCGCCATGCTGGGTTTCTGGATTCTGCTCTCCATCGCGGGTGCCGTGCGGTATGGTATGACCGACTCTGTAGGTCCGACCCGCTACCTCTATTTCTCCTGGGCCGCCTGCTGCATTGTGGTGCCCTGGTTACTCCAGTTTGCCGGCAAAGAGCGTACCCGGCTGATAGGCGGTGCCGTCGCCGCCGTTCTGGTGCTCCTGCTCTCCGGTCTTTCCATGCAGCGCAATGGGCTGTGGACCCGTCCCCTTGAGTTGTGGGAGGCTGCGCAACAAGCCCAGCCCGAGTCGCCAGAGCCACCCCGGGCACTGGGCCGTTTTCTTGCCGCACAGCTGATTCAGGCTGAGGCGGACGGGGAGACGGCGCGGAGCCAGATAGCGCAAGGCATATCGGCCTGGTCGCGGGTATTGGAACTGGAACCGGATAACGGCGAGGCCCGCAAGTACTTGGGCCTCCTGGCGCTGGAGCAACAGGAATTCGAGCAGGCGTTGGAGCATCTGCGCCTGGCCGCGATGCGTCTCCCGACGGATCAGGATGTGGCGCTCTACATTGCCTATGCTGCGGAGCAACAGGGGCGGGTCGCCGGAGAACAAACATATTTTGTAGAAGCACTTCGTGCCATGGAGCGTGCCGCGCGCCTGGGGCCCCTTCCCAATCCGGCGAAAGAGCGCTACGGTATGATGGCAGCCAGCATGGGAGATGTCAGCCGGGGCTTGCCCCTGCTCGAAGAAGCGTTGAAAAATAATCCCAATGAGGCCTTGGAAGCCCAATTGGCGCCCTACCGTCAGCTCGCGCAGCAGACAGCCAGCCTCCGCGCCCAGGCCGAGGAAATACAAAAAAGTGCTCCGCAATCGGCCGCACTGCTTGTCGTACAAGGGCAACGTAATATGATGGAAGGTCGGGTGCTCAGTGCCTTCTACATGCTGCAACTCGCCATGGCCGTGGATCCCAACACGCCCGGTGCCTGGACCCTCCTGGGGCTGGCCAGTGCCCGCTTGGAAGGTGCCGAAAACTTCCTGGCGGAATGGGGTGCGCAGCAGGGCGGAAACTGGGAGGCCTGGACGCAGCTGGCCACCCGTTGCGGTGCGTCTGGCGTGTGGAATGCCGCAGAGGCCTATATCCGCTACGCAGCGCCCCGGGCGACGCCCCAGGCATTGCCGGAAATTGCCCTCGCAGACATTGCCCTCGCCCTCAATCAACCCAATCTGGCCGCCGGATTCCTGAAAACGGCTCAGAGTGCGTACCCAGATCGACCCGAGTCATTCTTGCGTCTCGCCGATATGGCCTTCGCCGTCGGCGATACGAGCCAGGCCCGGAATCTCTTGCGCGAAGCCGAGAAACGTGGGGCCACGGGGGCAGCTGTTGCGGCACTGAACGAAAAGCTCGGTCCCCAGCAGCCCGTCCGGGAAGGTATTACGCGCACGGTCATCAAGTAGCACGGTCGCGGAGCGCCTCGCGGCAATGCGTAGCCACTGCGGGATGAATGGGCCACTAGAACGAAAGGCGCCAGCGAATTTCACCCTGCAAGGACGGCTTGAAGCCAATTTTCAGCGATGGGCCGTCTTGAACCTTCGTGAGGATCGTTTCGCTCGCCTCGGCGGACTTCAAGACATACGGTTCGGGGATGTAGAAGGTGAGCAGGTGCAGGAAGTCGCCTACGCCTTCCATGCGCCCCGACAGGGTCTGGCCGTCGTAATCCCATGTAATTTCTCTTTGATCGGTTGCACCCTGGGTGTAGTCCCGATTGGAGGCCACCAGCATAGGGCGTTGCTCGGCATAGCGGAGTCCCAACAGGCGCACGCCATCGGCGGGCACTTCGACCTTCAGCGTATCTTTGATGAGGCCAAGATACTGCCCTGCCCAGTAGTCATACACCGTATAGCGCACGCTGTGATTGAGACCAAGACGTTCGAGGGGCATCTGGACGATGTGGTCAGGTGCTGCGGACCAATTAAAGAGCCCTGCGATGGTCCATGCACCCGCAGAAGACTTGAGTGGCAGATACCACACTTCCGGCGGTGCGTCGCCCAGCAGATCGACGGGCCGCGCAGTCCGGGTGGGAGCCGCCGATACCCGGCCGAGCACGGCTTGTCGCAACGGCGTCTGGGAAGAGTAGGGCATGGCGGTGCGAATAGGCTGACCCAGTAGTGCGCCACGGGTCACTTCCGTGATGAACTGGTCGTCATTCAGCCCACCCAACGCCACCGCGTGCCGGGAATCCCGCGACGGAGGACCCGACACGGGGAGATAGTAGCCGCGGGATGCGAGACCGATGGTATCGAATGGAAGGGGCGTGGGGGATAGGGGGGACACGATGGCGGGCGAGGGCCTGCGGGTCCCATCGAGCACTTGGAAGAGGTTACGGGTGACCGTGTGCGCGTCCAGGGAGTGGCCTGCATCCAACTCGATACTGTCAAATCCGGCTTCCTGACAGTGGCGAATGAACGCGGCGGTCCTATCCAGGTCTTCGACCCCGATGGGAATCGTCAGGCCGACGGTCAGCCCCCGATCGCGTCCATGGGCCGTAAGATTTGAGAATGTCTGGGGAAAGCGCCGGATGTCCCGGGCCAGCGTGGTGGGGGTTTCCATCCACGCCGTCCCAAGGTGAACGTGGCCCCATCCCCGTTGTTGTGCTGTGCCTGCAAGCCCGTCCATGACCAGACGAATTGATTCTTCATCGATATCCGACCGGGCACCGGCATCCCATCCCCGATAGAATTTTTGCGACAGTACCGGGTAGGGCACCATTTTTCGGGTCCCATCGATAAAGCGTTCCAGTGCTGCGGCCACGTC
>JAUIMA010000566.1 GCA_030432675.1 Candidatus Hydrogenedentota bacterium
ACTTTCCCACGCTGGAGCCCGTGAAGCTCTTCGCCCAGGCGGGCAACGCCATGGGCCGTGAAAACGTCTATTGGGTCTTGGACGACGATCCCGCGACCTCCGAAATGACCCGCGTCCCGGGCATCCCGAATACGGTCAATCAGGCCACCGAATTCAACGCCACGGAATCGGGTTACCTCCACCTCTATCAGAAAGGCGAAGCCCGCACGGCACTCAAGGGCCGTCTCCTTGTGATTGATCTGGGAGAGCCATGGTCCGTCGAGATGCTCGATCTCAACCTGCCCGCGATGCGCGAGAATGTCGTCACGGAGATGAAGACCCTTCTCGACCTGCCCGCCTTCGATGAACTCTTCATCAATACCCGTTCCCACGTGCAGCTATCGGCCTATCAGGGGGATGGCGATGAAGGGATTAAGACACGGGTACACTACCGACAGGCCCACAAGAGCTATGCCCATCTCGGGATTGATCGGGCCTACGCGCCCATTGCCGTGGCCGATGACCCCGTACTCCGTGAATGGGCCAAGGACCCCAAGCGGGTCGAACGCATCACCACCTGGCAGCCCGGTGAGTGGGATGAGCGGTGTCAGCAGCCCGAATCGCCCTTTCGCTGGCGCTATGCCCGTAACAAGGCCGTGGCGGATGGGGTGCGGAGCCTGCTCTTTGAGTTAGAGTCGGCTTTTCCTGGTGTTCGGACCCGCGCGGTCTTTCCCCTGAGCGAGTCGGCGACGCTGCAGGTGAAAGATGCGCTTGAAACCATGGCCCGGCCCGATGGCACGGTATACGGGCGCGGCTACAGCGGGGTCTGGTCCACCATAAACCATATCCGCAGCATCGGAGAGGGAATGGCCATGGTGGACCTGACGGGACTGCAGACTGAGCCGGTGCTCTTCGGTATTCGCGATGTGCCCGATATGGCCCCCTTCAAGGTCCATTTTGAAGCCAACATCGCCGATCTGGCCGACAACCGGGGTTCTTCCTTTCAGGGGCCACGCAGTTTCTTTTTTGAGGCCCAATACAGCCTCCGGCGCAAAGACTATGACGTGGCACGACGTGAGCGAGAGGCCTTGATCTGTAACGTACTATCCTACAAGGATGATGTGGGGGAAGTTATCCTCTATGAAGCGGCGGATTGGCTCTATTATCTTTCCTTCAGTGACCGGGATTTAAGCGGCAACTACTTCCTGGAGCGGTGTGGGGAACGTGGCGAAGCCCAATAAGCCGGGAAACCGGGGGCGTATTGGCACGCAGGTTGGCAGAAATTTTGTAAGTGATTCGTTACCTCAATATGAGCTAGGATACTATCCGCTGCCGGGGGCATCCGGTCCATGAGGGTTTTAGTCCAGGAGTCGCTGCCGACGTGACCATATCGATTCGCGAATACGATTCTCCATCCTGGGGTCAGGCGATTCGTCCGGCCTTGGCCTTTACGATAGCCACGGTGATCGGAAGCGCGCTGTGGGCCATCGAAGAGAGCAGTCACCGCGCCCAGATGCGGCTGGAAGTCGATGTAACGGCTGAGCAAGCGGGGCGTCGGCTGTCCGACTGGATCGGTGACCGCATGAATTTGTCGGCCTATCTTGCCGCCAAGTGGGAATCGGACTATGCGAACAATTCGGAGCGATATCGTCGGGATGCCGCGCAAATCGTCCAGATGTTTCCCGGTTATCAGGCGATAAACTGGATCGATCCGGAGTGGCGCATCCGATTAGTGGTGCCGCTCGAAGGGAACGAGCCGGTCCAGGATGTCAATCTCCATGAGTACCCGTTGCCCGAAGTGCGCGATGCCGTAGCGCGTGCGATCGAAACCCGACGACCCACCCGAACACCTGCCTTTATCAATCTGATTCAAGGGGGTAAGGGATTTGCAACCTATTGGCCCATTTTCAACGTGGATGGCAGTCACGCCGGGTTCATCAACGCCGTATTTCGCGTCAACGAACTGGTCGAGACGTGTCTGGGCCGTATCGAATTGGGCCAGAAATTTGATGTTGCTATCCGTGAGCCGGGCGGGGAGATGATTTTTCCGGTCGGCGGTTCCGCCGGTGATGTATGGAGTGCGGAAGAAGCGGCGATAGAAATTGCTGTTGTAGACCAGCCTTGGCTCTTGTATCTCACGCCATCTCAGGTGTTCTATGATCACCATCCATTTGATAAGCACCACCTCATTCTTCCCGCAGCGTTGCTGGTGGGTTTGCTGTTGGCCGTGCTGGAGCATGTGTTGGGGCGAAGAAAACGGGCGTTACGTTCGAGTCAGGCACAGTATCAGCAGTTATTCGACCATGCCCCGGTCGGGTATCTTTCCGCGTGGCCCAGCGGAATCGTGGAAACGTCGAATCAGGTGGCAGAGTCGATTACCGGTTTTTCCAAAGAAATCTTATATGGCAAGAGTCTCTATGAACTCTTCTCGACGGAAGCGGATCGCGAGTGGCTCCGACAGCACATTGCCCAGATTGGAGAAGGGCGGTCGATTGCTGTTAACGAATTGCGAATGCGGCATTCGGGAGGTACGCTCTTTTGGGGTCTGGTGTCGCTGGAAGGCATATATGATGTGGGCGGCGATCTGACACACCTCCGGATGACTGTTTCCGACATAACCGAGCGGAAGGAAGCCGAGCAGGCGCGGAGTCGGCTTGTTGGGGCCATTGAGCGGGCAGAAGAAGGGATGGCCATTACCGGCGCGCAGGGCGCGATTCAATATTCCAACCAGGCCTTCCACGCTATCAACCGTCATGTTTCACGAGACACCGTAGGATTGCCCGTATCATCCATTTTTCCCCATGGCACGGGTGAGGTGGATATTGTGGATGCGGTGCGCCGTGCAATCGAGGGCGGGCAGCGGTGGCAAGGTGCCTATACACTGTCCCGGTCCGATGCGGAGATGATTCAGGTAGAGGCGACGGTCTCACCGCTGCATGATGACGATGGCATACTGACGAATTTCGTGGTAATTCAGCGGGACGTGACCCGCGAGGCCGCGCTCCAGGGCCAGCTCCGGCAGGCCCACAAAATGGAGGCGATTGGACGTCTGGCCGGCGGCATTGCCCACGACTTTAACAACATACTCCAGTCCCTGCTGGGGTATGCAACCCTGGCGCGACAGGACCTGCACGATCACGAGGAAGTTGCGCACTGTCTGAGCGAGATCGAGCAGTCGGGTCGCAGGGCCAGTGAATTGGTTGGTCATATTCTCGCCTTCGGGCAGAAGACCGAGCAGGCACGGGAGGCCCTTTCGATGCGGCCCATCGTCGAGGAAGTGCTTGGGCTCATCCAGGGAGCGCTCTCGTCGGATATTCGAATCGAGACCGACTTTGGTCCCGACCAACGGCAAATCGTGGTGAATCCGACGCAGCTGCACCAGATAGTGATGAACCTGGCTTCTAACGCGTGTCACGCCATGAAGTCCGGCGGGGGCCTGCTCCGGGTAGGGCTACACGCGGTGGTGGTCGACCGGGAGCAAGCCGAGGACACGCCGGGCCTGTTAGCGGGGGAGTATATGCGTTTGGAAGTTGAGGACACCGGGGAAGGCATGACTGCCGGGGTTTTGGAGCGCGTTTTCGAGCCCTATTTCACCACACGGGAACAGGGGAGTGGCAGCGGGCTCGGGCTGGCCATGGTACATGGCCTGGTCGAACAGCACCACGGTGCCATCCGGGTTGAAAGTGAAGTTGGGGTGGGGACGACTTTTCTCATCTACTTCCCGATACAGCCGGGTGCCGCCGTTGCGCAGGGCCCGGTGAGTGACCCGTCGAATGACGATTCCCATCCGGCTGCGGTGTCGGTCATGAAACCCACAGGCCGCGGACAGGGACCTCGTGCTCGTATATTGTTTGTCGACGACGAGCCGCCTATTGTCGATAGTATGAGCCGTATATTGACGTGTTTTGGTTATGAAGTGGTGGGTTATTGCGACAGCGTGGCGGCCGTGAGCGCCTTTCGGGAAAATCCAGCGGACGTTGATGTGGTCATCACGGACCTCAGCATGCCCGAGATGAATGGCATCGAGCTGGCCCAACAACTCAA
>JAUIMA010000023.1 GCA_030432675.1 Candidatus Hydrogenedentota bacterium
TCTCCCGTCCTCTGCCGCTCATGCGCGGAGAAAATGTGGTGGAGTTGGACCCGGACCAGCGTCTGCTGACACGGCGGTACACGGAGGAGGCGGTGGGCTATATCCATGCCCACAAGGACGCGCCCTTCTTCCTTTACGTGGCCTACAATGCGCCCCATTGGCCCCTTCATGCGCCGGAAGAAGCCATCCAGCGTTATGTGGGGAAATACCGTGATGGCTGGGAGCCGATTCGCGCCGCACGATACATGCGGATGCGCACCCTGGGGATTGTGGAGGACACCTGGCCTCTCACACCGCCGGATGACGGGGTAGCGGATTGGGAAGGGGTGGAAGACAAGGCCCTTATGGACCGAAAGATGGCGGTCTATGCGGCGCAGGTGGAGCTCATGGATCAGGGTATCGGTACCCTCATGAAACAGTTGGAGCACATGGGCGTCGCGGACAATACCCTCGTGCTCTTTCTATCAGATAATGGGGGCTGCCACGAATCCGGTCCGCTCGGATTCGACCGGAGGAACAACGGTGTTCCGGTGGGGGGCGTGGACAGCTACATGAGCTATGGTCAGTCCTGGGCGAATGTAAGCAATACGCCCTTTCGCATGTACAAACACTGGGTGCACGAAGGGGGGATTGCGACCCCCCTGGTGGTGCGCTGGCCTGCGGGCATACCGGAGCGCGGAACCCTCGTGAAAAGCCCCGGCCATGTAGTCGATATTATGGCCACCTGTGTGGAGCTATCCGGAGCAACCTATTCAACTGCTCGGGGCGATAAACAGGTGCATGCCATGGCCGGAAAGAGCCTGCTTCCGCTATTTCAAGGAGGCGAGCGTTCGGACTACGGTCCCCTGTTCTGGGAGCACATGGGGAGCCGCGCCATTCGGGAAGGGGACTGGAAGTTGGTGTCTGCAGACGGTGGCCCCTGGGAACTCTATGATCTCAGCCAAGGCCGGACGGAAATGGTTAATCTCGTCGATTCCCATCCCGAAAAACGTGATGCGCTCTTGACGTCCTACAAAAGCTGGGCCCGCTCCGTTGGAGTGCGGACAAAGTAGTCCGCAGGACGTTGGAACGTACGCTCAATCGATGAACTTCGGACGACCGGGTGCCTGGAAAGAAAGCAGGGTTATCAGGGTGAGTCCCAAGAGCAGCAGGTTACCGAGCTGTTTCGAAAGAATGCTCTTGCCCTGACCAACGCATCCCAGCGCGCTGGCGGAACCGGAGGCTGCGGCGAGTTCCGCGCTGCTCAGGGCACCATCGGAGTTGCTGTCCAGCGCATTAAACTCGGCGTTGGTGAACAGGCTGAACGCAAGAGATGCTTCCGTGAAACTGAGGCTCCCATTGTTGTCGGTGTCTAACGAAGCAAAGGCGTTGGCCAACACCGTGGCCTGGGCAGCACTATCGGGCATACCGCCTGTTGCGAGCAGGGGGCCATCGCCAAAGCTGGCACTTACCGGTACACACCAGATACTCAGGTAGCGGATAGTGTCGAGATCGACGCCGTCGGGTATCGTGAAGTTCAGCGTGGCATTCGCATAGCCGATGTCTTCCCGCAGGTCCATACGTGAGAGATCCACGCCATTGCTCAACGTCGCATCGGTGAATCCGTAGAGACGCACATCGATGCCCTGTCCGTCGTAGGTGAAGTGCTGGAGTTGTATGGTGCAGTTGTCGAGGATGCGGGCCGTGCCGGCGACGTCGTGGGCGCGGGTCGTAAAGACTGCTTCTTCTCCGACGTGTGCGTTATCCGTTCCACATCCCTCGCCCTCGCCCTCGCCCTCGCCCTCACCTTCGCCTTCACCTTCACCTTCGCCTTCACCTTCACCTTCACCTTCACCTTCGGCGGGGGCCATGAGGACGGCCTCACCGAAATTTGCCTCGGCCGGTACGCACCAGATACTCAGCACCCGAATATCATCAAGGGAGACGCCGTCCGGGATGGTGACGGTAAGGGTTTCGTTGACATAGGGCGTGTCCCGGAGGAGGTCTTCGGAAAGGTTGATGCCGTTGCTCAGCGTTTCGTCGGCAAAGCCGTAGACGTGCACGTCAATTCCGGTGCCATCGTAGTTAAAGTTATCGATGCGCAAGGTGCAGTTGTTCACCACCGTGACGGTACCGGACACATCATGGAATCGGGTCGTGAATTCGCCCGTTTCACCCACATGGGGGTCGTCGTCCTCGCATTCGGGCGCAGGGATGTTCAGGGCGAGCTGGATTCGCGCGGCGTTGTTGGTCTCATCCGACTCAAGAATATGGTCAGCCGGGTCGACCTGTATTTCCAGCCAGTAGGTGCCGGATTCAAGTTCGGTGACGTCAATCCACTGCAATTCCAGCGAGGCAAAATAGATGTCGGTCCAGCCGATGGAAATGCCATGGTTACCGCCGCTGGCCTGATACCCGAAGGTGGGTGCTCCGGGCAGATTTCGGTCATAGGCCGCCGAACTCGTGATACGCACCGCGGGTTTGGCGCCCGTAGCCAGCACGTCACCCACGCCATCATTGGGAAGAATCTCCCGAATGTTATAGGCCACCCAACCGGTTGCCTCCATCATGCCAATGGCGGGGTTGTAGAGGAAGTCGCCCGCATCTCTCAGATAAGAGGTATTGCCCTCTTGTTGCACCCGTTGATTTACCGTTTGTCGGCCTTCGCCTGCGTCTTCGCCCGTTGCCTCCAGTAGGAAGTCGCCCGCGCCAATGTTGGGAAGGGAAGAATTGAAGCGGAGCAGTACCCGTCCGGGTATGTGGTCTACATCCAAACGGTTCGTTTCAAGTGCCGTGGGGTCTACGATCAGATCGGGAAGCAAGTCCTGCGCGTGGGTCCCGCCCGTACCGGCGAGTAGTAAGGAAACCAAGGCCGAGACAAGCCAGCGGGAGAGCGGGGTGAAGGAGATACACGTAGACATGATAATAGACCTCGTTGTGCGCGGGTTTCTGCGTTCCCATTTACTATAGCAGGGGATTCCGTGCCGGGCAATTCAGGGATCACTCGCTATTCGATAACTTGGAGGCCTTCATGCATGTTGTAATGTTTCTCGATGGAGAGCTTCTCCATCCATGCCCGCACCTCCAGGGTCTTCCACGGGCCGGAGCCCTTCCCGCCGCCATTGTCCACATCCCAGAGCCACAGGGGCGTGGGCCATAGGCAAAAACGGGGTGCCACATGTTGATAGAAGGCTTCACTAACACCCGTTTGACCGTGGTGTGCCATTTGTATGTAGTCCGCCTTGAGCCGTTCGGCCATGGGACTCTTCAAGAGCTTTTCGCCCCCTTCGACACCCAGATCACCGGTAAAGAGGACGGATTTCTTGCTGTCGGTAACCTTGAAAACCATACTGGAATTGTTGATGCCGTTGTGGGTGATTTCCGGGTTTTTCACAGCCAGGACTTCAATGGACACGCCGTCGAAGTTAAAGGACTGGTCGGGACTCACTTCCTGAATGACGTGTTCCGAGGCCGCGACCGTTGCGACGAATTCATGGTAGAGCTTGGCTTCCCCCTCGCTGGCGTTCTTATCGATCCAGGCGGGCGGAAGGAGGGACGCATAGATCGCCTTGATCTTCAGGTCACCGGGCTTTTTGAGTATTTCTGACAGGGCGCTGAAGTGGTCGGTGTGGGGATGGCTGATAAACCACGCCTCCACGACGTTGCCCCGCTCTTTCAAGAAGTTCGCCAGATAAGGGGCATCGCCCGGCATTCCGCCATCTACAACGATAAGCGCGCCCTGGGTGGTCTTCATCACGTAGGACATGATCTGCGTGCCGGTTTGATTCGGCAGCTGCCAGAGCGTGAAGTGGCTTTCATTGGCGGGGGATGAGGGGTCGTCCGCAGCCCAAACAGGATTGCTGAAGGAGATAAAGGTGATGAGTAGGCAATAGGCAATGGATTTCACAAGGAGTCTTTCATCGGGGTTTAGGTTCAGGAAGCAGCGATACAATAGAAATAGTTGTTGCCTTTGAGATAAAGGGCATTCCCCACAATAACGGGTGAAGCATCAAAGCCATCATCCAATTTGTTGAGGGCTACCACCTTCAAGGTGTCACCCCGCTCGATGACGGCGGTGTTGCCGTTGCGGTCCAAGACATAGACGTGGGTGGCGCTGGCAACGGGCGATGCATAGACCTGTTTCAGTCCACGTAGCCGTTCGCCACTATAGAGGACAGCGCCGCTCTTGGCATCTACACACGAAAAGATGGGCTTAATGTCTTCCAATTGGTAAATACGGTCGCCCGCCAGCAGGGCGGAGGAGACATACGGGGTTCCCTGGTCATAGCTCCACGCCACGGCATCCGTATCTGTCAGGTCTCCAGCGTGGCCCAAGTCGATGGCCTTCATGATGGAGCCGTGGAATCCGCTGGAGCAATAGACCCGCCCGAAACCGAGCACGGGCGTGGGGATGACATTGCGGGTCATGCCGCCACATTCCCAGACGACCTTTCCCGTAACGCTGTCATAGCTGCGAATGCGATTGGTGCCGTTCACAATGACCTGATAGCGCCCATTCACTTCGACGGTCACCGGGGTGCTCCAAGAGGTGCCCTCGTCACGGTCCACCTCCCAGAGTGCTTTGCCCGTGTGCTTATTAAATGCGGATATCTTCGAGGGGCCTTCGTGGTCCTGCACCACCACCACCACATCACCCGCCAGGGCGGGGGAGCTTCCTTCACCGAAGCCATATTTGATAGTCATCGGGTGGAGGTCCTGCTGCCATTGGGGATTGCCCGCAAGGTCGAAGCAATAGAGTCCCCGGGAACCAAAGCTGGCGAAGACGAGTTCCCCATCCGTCACCGCCGAGTAGGGCGCGAAACTTCCTGCCTGGTGATGGCCTTCATGGGGGATGGCGGTAGTCGCCGTTCGCTCCCACAACAGATTGCCCGTGTGGCGATCCAGACAGGTCACGTTAAAGTTAACCGGGCGCTGTGTCTTGCCCACGACGCTGCTTCGGCCCGTTCCCCGTAGCTGTTCCGCCGAATCAGGGCGGCGGGTAGGCTCTGCCGACTCATCCGCCGAGGCGGCCTGGAGGATAAAGATTTTATCGGCCCAGACGACGGGGGTGGACTGCCCCCCGCCGGTGAGCTTCACCTTCCACGCTACGTTCTCCGTCTCGCTCCAGGTGGTGGGTGGATTACTTTCCAGCGCGGCGCCGGTGGCGTCATTCCCGCGCCACGTCGGCCAGTTCTCGGCTGCGGTTGCGGCGAAACCATTGGTTATCGCGATGAGCGTGAGGAGTACTGCGGTGGGACTGTACCGATGGTAGTGATTCAAAGTGATTTCCTCCACCGTACGTCGTCGATACTGCTTGATTGGTGAGACCTGTGCAGCAAAACTACCGTCGACACGGAATTTGTTGAGCTATGCGAGTCGGGATTCCATCCTTGGAGACGGGAGCCGTCTTACTGGACGAGACCATCGACCATGAGTGTGTCGTACTCAGGCCAGCCATAGAGGCTATCATGCTCTTCAATAAACATGACACATTGCTTGGACAGGGGTAAGGAACCAAACAAGCCAGAACTTCTTGCCTCCAGTAATACATCACGCAACATATTGCCGAAGTGGGAGGCCAATTCTTCCATTTCGATAGCGGTGTCTATTTCTAAGGTACTTTCATTGTGGGTGTTGAGCGTGAACGGCGTATTGTTTTCGAATAACTCATCCACCGCCTTAAACCAGTGGTTCAGCTCCAGACAATTTTTCTCGATGTAGCTGTTCCATTCTCCATCCGGTTCGGCATCAGGGCGTGTGTCAACCACCCAAGCGACCCAGCCTGCTTGGTCGAATTGGAAACCGAAGTTCATCTGCGTAATCGGAGCAGAACTCTCTCCAGGACCCTCGCTATCACTTGCCGGGTAATCGGCGATGCGTTTCTTCAAGTAGCTGAAAACTCGGCTGTAATCTTCTTTAAGGTCGATATGCATAGAGCGCCCCTCACTTGTTGCTATGGAGCTGAACACGATCATCGCTCCCTTGGAATTATCACTGCAAATCGGGATGAATTACGCGATGGTGTGGGCACCATTCACATGTATATTCTGCCCGGCGACATAGCTGGCTTCTTCACTTGCAAGAAACACCGCCGTGTCGGCCACTTCTTTGGGCACGCCCCATCGTCCGGCGGGTACGCCCGCGAGGTATTCGTCCTTCATTTCCTGAGGGTCCTTTTCATGACGTTCCACGGGAATCCATCCGGGAGAAATCATGTTGACCGTAATGCCATGGGAGGCTACCTCACCCGCCAGGCTGCGGTTAAAGCCATTCTGCCCACCCTTGGCGGCACAGTAGGCCGTAAAGTTAGGAACGCCTCGGGTAAAGACTTCGGAACCAATGTTGATGATTCGGCCCCATTGCTGCTTCTTCATATGGGGCAATACGGCCCGGCAAAGCAGGAAGGGGCTTTTTACGAAAAAGTCGAGCATGGACTGGTAAAATTCCCAGTCGTAATCTTCGATCGATTTCTGTGGCTGGTCGGGTGTAGCGTTAATCACCAGAATGTCGACGGGCCCAAGCTTCTCCGTGATTTCGGTGTTCATGCGCTCCACGTCTTCCTCCACGACGGCGCTGCCACGGAGCATGATGCCTTCGTATCCCGCGTCTTGAAACTCTTTAAAGGTGGCGTTGGCCCGCGCTTCGTTATTGTTGTAATTCAAGGCAACTTTGGCACCCGCGGCACCCATCTGCATGGCCATAACTTTTCCGAGGCCCGTGCTGCTGCCGGTAATCCAGGCGACTTTTCCTT
The DNA here is from genome assembly GCA_030432675.1 of Candidatus Hydrogenedentota bacterium. Lineage (GTDB taxonomy): Bacteria > Hydrogenedentota > Hydrogenedentia > Hydrogenedentales > JAEUWI01 > JAEUWI01. The sequence goes on from JAUIMA010000023.1 coordinate 6,731, forward strand.
CCAGGGAAAAGGCGGCGCGTTCTTTGGTGGTCATTCAATCTCTCCGTAGTACTGATTCAAACGTGTAAGTGCTCGCCGCGTCAGGCGAGAATGTCGTGAATGATGTGACCGTGCACATCCGTCAGGCGCATGTCCCGTCCGCTGTAACGGTAGCTCAGTTTGGTGTGGTCGAAGCCCAGAAGATGTAACATGGTCGCGTGTAAGTCATGAATCTCCACCCGGTTCTCGACCGCTTTGTAGCCGTAATCGTCCGTCGCACCGTAGATGACACCGGGCTTTACGCCGCCACCGGCCATCCAGATGGTGAAGCCAAAGGGGTTGTGATCCCGACCCACCGTGCCCTGGGCGAAGGGGGTTCGGCCAAACTCACCGGCCCAGATAACCAATGTCTCGTCCAGCAATCCCCGGGACTTGAGATCTTTCAAGAGCCCTGCGATGGGCTGGTCAACGGCCTTGGAGTTCAACTCGTGGTTACTGACGAGATCGCCGTGGGCGTCCCAACGGTCTTGCCCGTCAATGGGGGGACAGGTCAGTTCGACAAAACGGACGCCTCGCTCGACGAGACGTCGGGCAAGGAGACACTGGAGGCCATAGGCACGGGTATGTTCGTACTCGGCTTCCATTCCGTAGAGTTTTTTCGTGGCATCCGACTCACCCTTGATATCCACTAGTTCGGGAACAGCCGTCTGCATGCGATAGGCGAGTTCATAGTTTGAAATGGCGGCTTCCAGGGCATCGTGTTGTCCTCGGTGCAACATGGCGTCGGCATCCAGGCGACTGAGCAGATCCAATTGAGACTGCTGGGCGCCTGGGGCAGATTCCGCGGGCGCGATATTGGCCAGGGGGTATTCCTGGGCCTTCAGCAGCGACGCCTGATAGGCCGCCGGGAGGAACCCGTTGCCAAAGTTTTCAACACCGCCTGAAGGGATAAGGCCCCCGTTGAGCACCACAAAGCCAGGCAGATTCTGATTCTCGCTGCCGAGGCCGTATTGGGTCCAGGATCCCATGGAGGGGCGACCTACGAGACCATGGCCGGTGTGGAGAAAATAGTTGGCCTGATTGTGCTCCGAGAAATTGGAAACCATAGAACGTATAATCGCAAGGTCATCCACACACTCACCCACATGGGGAAAGAGTTCGGAAACAGGCGCACCACTTTGTCCGTACTGCTTAAAGGACCACGGACTCCCCAATGTCGAGCCGTTGTTGTCGAACTGGGTGGGTTCCATGGTCATGGCGAAGGGCTGACCGTTCTCTTTGGTCAGCCGGGGTTTCGGGTCGAAGCTGTCCACCTGGGATACGCCGCCGTCCATGTAAAGGAAGATGACATTCTTGGCCTTGGCCGTATAGTGGGGGGTGCCAATCGACGTGCCTTTAGCGGGTGTGGCCCCGTAGGCCTTGTCTCCGAGCAGAGCGGTCAAGGCTACTGCCCCGAAGCCGTTGGCGCACTGACGGAGCATGTCCCGTCGTGAAAGGGGCGTGGGCGTAAAGTTGCCGCATCCGCAACCAGTATTTCGTTTCATAATGCTATCTCCTGAGACGTCGGAAAAAACTCCCAATGGGCGCTATCCGATGTAGATAAATTCTTTCAGCATAAACACCGTGTGGCACAGGTCGGCCAGGATGCGGCGGTCTTTCCACGCGCCCTCTTCGGGAACACCATAGAGTGCCGCCTGGGCAGTGACGAATTCGGCCAGGGTGGCCTGCTCCACGGCACGGGGAGCCCGCGAAAGGGCCTGCTCGTAAAGCATGGTAATTAAGCCCTCGAAATTGTCCGGGGTTTCCTGCAGTACACGTTCGCCCCACACCTGGGCCTGATCCACCACAAACTCGTCGTTCATCATGATGAGTGCCTGGGCCGGAAGGTTGGATACGGTCCGTGCTCCCACGGTGGTGTCGGGTATGGGCATGTCAAAGGCTGTCGCCATAGGCAGGAGATGGTTGCGCCGTACTTCCAGATATACGGTGCGCCGACGGTCTCCGTCCATGGGGCCGGAGGTGCTGGGACTGCGTCGGTTTCGCTCGAAGGGTGGAATAAAAGCGGGGACAGGGGGGCCGTACATGGTGGCGTTCAGATTGCCGCCAAGTGCAAGCAACGAATCCCGTATGGCTTCCCCTTCAAGTCTTCTGACGGACATACGATGCAGCAAGATATTAGCGGGGTCGAGACGTTCCGTTTCGGCCGACGTGGGCACGCTGCTCATTTGATACGTCTCGGTGAGCATGAGGGATTTGATGAGTTCCTTGGTGGACCAACCCTGCTCCGCAAATTGTGTGGCGAGATAGTCGAGCAACTCAGGATGACTGGGTTCCTGACCGAGAGCACCAAAGTTGTCGACCGATGGAACCAGCCCCGTTCCGAAGAGATGGTGCCAGATTCGGTTGACATAGACCCGGGTGGTAAGGGGGTTCGCCGGGGCCACCATTTTCTCCGCCAGACTGAGGCGATCCGCTGCCTGGCTCAGGCCCTCATCGCTCAGGGCCGTGAGGAAACCACGGGGCACATGCCCGTCGGCGTTGCGGTGGTCACCTCGTATGAAGTATTCCGCGTCTTCTGGGGTGCCGGCCATGGCGACCAGGGCCCGAAGGGGATGGGGGATGCGTTCTTGAGAGCCCCGGAGTGCATCGCGCAGCGAGTCTCGTTCGGCGCGCTGTGCGTCGGTCCACCAGAGTCCCCGTCTGAGCAGCAAGGCGCTCAATGGGTCTCTTGTGAGCGCATCGGTGCTATCGTGATGGTCGCGCCATGCGCTGCGAAAGGCTTCTTCATAGCGCAATGCCAGATCATCCATTAGGAGGGTCTTGATCGTGATTTCATCGCGAACCAGGTTTTCAGCGAGCACCCCGTCTTCCTGCGGGGGACGGGGATGGTCGCTCATGACGACCTGGTCCACCGCGATGTAGCCGTCGCCTTCATCCATCAACTCAATGTAGGCCCGCTCTCCCCGGTACTTACCTACCTGATTGCCCATGGAGAACCAGGTGTAGGCCCCCTGGGTGTCACCGGTGTTAATCATGGTGTTTCCAAAGAGAATACCGTTGAAGGGCGTGAGCTGGTAGCCATCGATGACTAGTCGGATGCGGGCATCGCGGGCTGCTACGCGAAAATGCATGTACTCGCTGTCGATAGTGAAGGTAGGCGATCGCAAAACGCCCTGAAGCCGGTCGGACACCAGACCACTGTGGGCTACGCCTGCGGGTGTGGGCGCCAACTCACCACGATGGGCGTACCAGGACTCTTTCGTGGTGGGGCCTTGGCCGAACGCATCGCCTGAGGGGAACCAGGATGCGAAGTCGTCGGCGTCGAAGTCGGCATAGACGCGCGGGTTGCCTTCCGGTTCGCCTGACGAGGCTTCCGTGGCAGCGGCGCCGAGACGTTTGGCGTGATCCAGGAATTTGCGGGTGGGCATTTCACGAACCGCTTCGGAAAGGCTGCGCCAGAGATAGAGGGGGTGACCGGGTGCGTTGACACCGGGCTCAGCCAGCGCCGTGCGCCACCGCGCCAGTCGTTCCACATCCAGGCCCAGCTCTTCGGCAACTTTTTCCACAGGGCGCCCGACGATTTTCTTTGCCTTGGGGTCCCGCTCCTTTTTAGCCGCCGGGGTGTCTACCCCATCACTCGGCTTGGGCGCATCAAAGAGTACCTTCGCGGCACCTTCTAAATAGGGAGCGACAGAGAGGCTATCCATCGGCCGGTCGGCCAGGATGTGGGCCCGTATCCTGGCCTCCTGATTACGCAGGTTTACCCGGTGTGTGAGGGCGGCAGAATGGATCTTTTTCCCGGGATCCAGATAAGCAACGGCCTGCCTGGCTCCCAGCAGATGACCCGCCATGGCCGTATAGTCTTTGGCAGAGATGGCGTCAAATTTGTGATCGTGACAGCGTGCACAGGAAACGGTCATGCCGAGGAAGGCCTTTGACATGACATCAAGCTGATTGTCTATACGATCGGCCTGGTCTTTCTTTACATCCACCGGGGCATGGGTCGCCTGATGCATGAACCAGAATCCAGTCGCCAGAATAGATTCGTTGTACCCTTCTTCCGGATGCTGGCGAGGGCTTTCCAGAAGGTCCCCGGCAATATGTTCGCGAATGAACTGGTTATAGGGGACGTCGTTATTGAGAGCCCGGATAACATAGTCGCGGTAGGTCCAGGCATGCTGAATGGGGTAATCGCCTTCGTGGCCGTGGGTATCCGCATAACGAACCAAATCAAACCAATGGCGTCCCCAGCGTTCGCCAAAGGCGGGATCGCTGAGAAGCCCATCGAGAAGTCGTACATAGGCATCGGGGCGGGTGTCATTCACAAAGGCTTCGACGGCCTCCGGAGTCGGTGGCAGCCCAGTGAGGGCAAAGTGGGCCCGACGTGCGAGCGTGCGGCGGTCTGTAGGCGGTGCGGTCTCCAGTCCCTTGGCTTCCCGGGGGGCTTCCAGAAATTGGTCTACCGGGTGGTTTTGGAATCGCGGGTCCGTAACCGTCGGAGGGGTGGGGGTGTCAATAGGCTGCCAGGCCCAGTGCTCAGCCCGTCTTTTCTTCAGATCAAAGGCCTCGACGGCCCCCTTGTTTTCGGGCAGGGGTTCCTCAGGCCAAGGCGCGCCTCGGGTAATCCACTCGTTGAGTGTCTTGCGGGCTTCCTCGGGAAGGCGGCCCTTGGGGGGCATTTCAAAGTCGACCTGTTCGTAGGAGATGGCAATGCTGATTCGGCTCTCCGCCGTGTTGCCCGCAATCAGGGCGGGGCCTGATTCCCCTCCTTCGAGGATAGTCTGTATGTGGTCGAGTCGGAGCCCGCCTCGTTGTTTTTCAGCGCCATGACAGCCATAGCAGTGTTGGCTGAGAATGGGGCGTACTTTGGATTCAAAAAACTCAAGATCCTCCGCCGTGGCAGCAGGGCGGGCGAGCGCGTTTGTTCCAAGGCCCAGGAGGGCCAGACAGGCGGACATGCCGCCCAGAAAACGTAAATACCGCATCACAATAATTCTCGCTGGGTTTGACCGCTGTAACAGATAATGCACTCTCCGTTTCGGGTCGGTGTTGGTGAATTCAGCTAGTGGGAATCCACCTTTCATGACGTTCGGAAAGCGGGCCAAGAAGGGGTCCGATGCTTTCCTACAGGTATCTATACTACACACTATCTTCGGCCAATTTTGCAAGCCTGCCAAAGGCCGCCCGATGCTCAGGCCTCAGAGCCCATGGGCCATCAATTTGCCGTCGATGAAGGACTTTGCACGGGGTACATCCGATTCGTCAAGGTGCTCGATGATAATCGGGATATTGGGATGGTCTTTTGCGAGTCGCTGGAGGTATACATCGTAGTTGAGGCTACCCAAACCGGGCGGTGGGAGTTCAATCATTCCAACCCCCTGGAGGGCATGTCCTTCGCCTGCATCGATGCCCGACAATACCACGCCCTGATCTGTGTCGGCCAATTTGACGTCCTTGGCATGAGCGATCTTGATACGGTGGGAAAGGGCGTCGAAGATGGCATGGAGCTGTTTGTCCATATTCCCTATATTGTGGGTCTCGAAATAGTTGGTGGGGTCCATCAGCAGGCCCAGGCAGGGGTCGTCTATGTCGGCGAAGAGTCGGAGCGTTTCCTCGATAGACCCTATGACGTTGTTGACATAGGTCTCGACCAGAAAGGTCGCGCCGTGTTCCCGTGCGCACTGCACCAGCTCGCCGATGACGTCCCGGCATTCTGCATAGCCCGCTTCTGTCTTGTTCTTGTCGTGGTGCACCCAGTCACTGTCGGGGTCGAAGGTGCCCGTTTCGCTGATGACATAGGGTGTGCCGAGTTCGCCGGCATGGCGGATTATTTGTTTCAGCATATCCAGGTTAGACGTACGCCTGGCAGGGTCGGGATGGACCAGGTTGGTGTAGCCGGAGATGCAGCAAATGGGGAGGTTGTGCTGCCGGAAGGTGTCCCGTATTTTCTTGCACTTAGACGCCGTTATGTCTCTCTCTCCGAGCTCCATATCTTTGAAGACAAGGTCTAATTGAACAGTGTTGAATCCGTGCTCCCGGATGCGGCGAGCACTCTCTTCGAGGGTGTAGGGGAAGTAGGCGTTCAGGATTCCGACTTGAATCATGGGTAGCTCCGTCGTTTGGGTGTTGTGCTCAAAATTCCTCACAGATGTCATCGTATTGCTGGATAGGGATCTTTGCTCAAGGGAGTCGGCGTACCGTGCCCGGCTCTTGGGGCTGATGGCTCTCCGCGCTGGCGATGGCCGCGAAGCAAAGGGCCAGGCTGTCAAGATTGTTGCGGGCGCTATTGTTGGGTTCGCGGTTCTCTTCAATGGCGCACAGCAGTTCGGCCATGGTGCCTTCGAATCCCTGCTTGAACCATTCACCCTCGAGCGCTGGATGGGCGATGCCCGCTTCCTGGTAGAGGGTTACCGTCTGGTGACTCAAATCGGGGCCATGGCTCTCCAGGGTGCCCGAAGAACCCACAATTCGACTGTGATCCGCGGCACCATGTTTCGTCGCGGCATCAAAGACCAACGTGGCTTGGGCCTGCTCGTACTCCACCAGAACCTGGCCCAGCATGGGGGGCTTGTTCGATTGGGAAGGGGTCCGCGCTTCGGAGGCAAAGACCCGGGTCGGGCGGGCGTCTCCCATGAGGCAGCAGAGCATGTCGAACCAGTGGATGGCGAAATCGTAGAGAATCAGGTGGGAAACCTCGTTGAATACCGTGTCTTCGGTCCAGGTGTGGTCCCAATGGACCCCGAGATGTACGGCCTCCACGTCGCCAATGAGGCCCTCGGCGACGGCGTGTCGCATATAACTGAAGTGGGGGGCCCAGCGTCCGTTTTGATTGACCGCCAGAAGCAGGCCTTTAGATTCGGCCAGGGCAACGAGCTGCTTCCCTTCATCCAGGTCGAGACAGAACGGTTTTTGACTGAGGACGTGCTTGCCGGCCTGAAGTGCGTCGGCGATCATGTTGCCGCGGATTCCCGGATGGGTCGCGATATCGACCACTGTAATTTCCGGTTGGGCGAGGAGTTCGCGGTAATCCGTATGAATTCTTCCGCCAGGACAATAGGCGTCTCTCCGCTTCCGCGCGCTTGCTTCGTCGATATCACAGAAGGCTACTGTTTGAAACCCCGCCTTACGATAGGCGTCCAGGTGGTAGGTGGTAATGCCGCCACACCCTATGAGCCCGATGCGGTGGTCATCGCACTGGGGGCGCGGAGGAAGGTAAGGCAAGTTCGGCGCGGGAATTTCTTTCGTGCGTTGCCCCGAAGATACTTTCAAGTCCGATTCGCCCACAGTAATCCCTTTCTCATCCATATTGCGTATGACACGATATCCGCCTGCCAGTCTACACGATGGCCGTGCGGGCTACGCAAACAATAAAGAAATACCCCGGCGCTCGCCTCCCCTGGCGCCGGGGTATTTCGGGATAGGGCTTGATATGAGTGTTCTTAACCGATGGGCGTGGCTGCCGCATCGGCGTCGGCCATGACCGCAAAGCGTATCACGCCGGAAGTGTCTGCGAAATAACCGTGGTTACCGGTTACCCCGTAGGATTTAGCATTGGCATTCACCGTAAAGCTATCGCCGTCGCCGTTAAGTACAAAAAGGTAGCCTCCGTGGGCGGGATCCCAATCGCCCGCGAGAAAAGCAGGGTCCGCAGCGGTCAATTCCGCGAAACTGGTTGCGAAGGCGTAGTTCGTGGCCTGATAGACCACCTGGGAACTCATCACCGTGCGCAGATTTTGGATCGCGGCCGATTCGTTGGATTGAACCCGGGAACGGAGTAAATTGGGAATCGCTATAGCCATGATGATAGCAATAATGGCGACGACAATCATAAGTTCGATGAGGGTAAAGCCGTTGTTTTGTTTCATATGCCCGTCTCCTGCTGCTCCGCATGTCCGGAGCTTCGTTTGCTGCATCATTCTGCGTAACCCGTGCTTTCTCTAAGGCAAGCGGTGTGCCAAGAGTCATAAGTGTCACTGCATAAGCAGGTTATGAGAATGTCGTGTTCTTCTTGGGGTTTTTGGATGCCTTGTTTCTGACTTCTCTGCGCGTGCCAGTGACAAAATTTGTCACCTGCATACCGTTCCCATGGCACCCCGGGACTTGAGCCGATGGTTGTTTGATGTGCTACTGTATGGCCCTTCTCACCGCGTACCTGCGCATATTGCGGGTACGGAGCGTAGTATCGTATCGCGAAGCGTTGTGTTAGAAAGGGTAGTCCACCCTGTATGTCACGAAATCTGATGACCCATCCCTGTTGTGCCCCGGAAGACTTGGGCAAGCCCCTGCCTGATTCTCCCCATGCGACATCGGTTGCCTTACCCTGTTGGGATCATGTGGTGGGGTATGAAGAGGGGCGTTCTGACATCCTGAATGCCATGGAATTGGGCTACCCACGTTTTGTCTTTCACCCCAAGGTGGCGGCCCTTCTGCGAAGCCTGGAGGCGCAATGGGGGGAGGCGGGCGAACGCTGTCTGGCTTTTCCAGCGGCGGAGGTGGCGGCGCGCTGCGTGCAATTTCTAGAGGGACGAGGGTGGACCGTGCGAACTCTGGCCGCCGAAGCAGGTCCGGAAGTTTACCCCGTCTTTTTTCCAGAGTCGGCTTTCGATGATGCCAAGGCCTATTGGCAGCATTTCGGAAAGATCATCAGTTCCCGTCGTGCTGAGGCACTCTTGGAGGGCCAGCCCGCCCCTGAGGGCGGGGCGGAAGCCAAGATCCTGATTCGCCAACGTATCGCTGACGTGGCGGGAGTAGCCGCCGAGGATGTCTGGCTCCTTCCTTCGGGAATGGCTGCCGTTAGTCGTGCCCTGCGCCTCGCTCAGGAGCGGCGACCCGGTGCGCGTAGCATTCAACTGGGCTTCCCCTACGTGGATGTATACAAGGTCCAAAACGTGACGGGGCCCGGATCCCGTTTCGTACCAGACTACAATCTGGATACCGTGGCCGAAATCCTCGCCCGGGAACCCGTCAGCGCCATAGTCTGCGAATTTCCCGGCAATCCCCTGTTACGGGGTTCCAGTATACCGGCGTTGAGCCAACTGGCCCGTACCCACGGGGTTCCCCTTATTGTCGATGACACGCCAGCTACCTACGCGAATGTGCAACTCTTTCCCTATGCCGATATGGTGGTGACCAGTCTGACCAAAGCTTTCAGCGGGGAAGGGGATGTGATGGCCGGTGCGGTTGCACTCAATCCGGAGAGCCCGCTGGCTGCGGAGTTGCGTACGGGCCTGGGTCCACATGGCGACGCCTTGTTTTGGGATGGTGATGCGGTGGTCTTGGAACGTAACTCCCGGGACTTTGTCGCCCGGGTCCTGCAGATGAACCGAAGCACCGAAGCGCTTTGTGCACATCTCTTGCCCCATCCTTTGGTGAAGGATGTTTTCTATCCCAAGTACACCATGCAAAGCGCTTACGACGAGGTGCGAAAGCCAGAAGGGGGCTACGGCAGCCTCTTCTCCATCACGTTTCATGATGGCGCACGGCACGCACCAGCCTTTTACGATGCGTTGGGCGTGTCGAAAGGCCCGAGCTTGGGAAATAATTTTACCCTGGTTTGCCCCTACACCCTCTTAGCCCACTACACCGAACTGGATTGGGCGGAGGAACATGGTGTGTCGCGTTATTTGATTCGGGTCTCCGTCGGTCTCGAAGCGGTGGACGAGTTGATCGAGCGATTTGACGCGGCATTGGCATCGCTGCACCCCTGAACATCGGAAATGAGGACATCATGCTGAAACACGCGCTCCGAACCGCCACGATTCAGTTTGATTGTCCACCCGACAAGGCGTCGGCCATTGCACAACTTGAAAGCCTCATCAACGAGGCCGCCCTTGATGCCGATCTGGTGCTGGTGGCGGAAACGCCTTTCACCCCCTATACCACGGTGAGTGACTATCGTCCCGTAGCCGAAGCGATCCCCGGTCCCTTTACCGACCTATTGGGGCGTCTGGCGCTCCATCACGGCATCTACCTGTGCAGCGGCACCGTGGAGCGCGATGGTGGAGAGGTGTTCAATACGGCCGTCCTTTTTTCGCCTCAGGGAGAGCTTTTGCACCGACACCGAAAGTGTACACTTGGACCTGGCGATGGCGAGGGGGGCTATGTGCCGGGGTCATCTATTGAGGTGATTGAGACCCCTTTTGGCCGGGTGGGTATTCTGATCTGCCTCGACACCCTGGATGGGGGCAATCAACAGGCCATGGCGGCGCTGAAGCCAGACTTGATTCTCGTGCCTTCCTATGGGCTCGCAAAAACCCACTATGCAACAACCCAGCACATCGATTGCATGGTAGACGAGTGCATCGATGAGTGGCGGCTCCGTATGCAAATGTTGGCTAAATTTTGCGGTGCCTATGTCCTTCGCGCAGACCACTGCGGTGTGGAAGGTCCCCTGGTTAGGGTGGGTCATTCCATGGCGGTTATGCCCGGGGGCCACCTGTTGGCAGAAGCCACCATGCGCCCCAGTATTTTGCGGGTGGTATTGGATGGCAGTCGGGCAGAACAATTGCGCTGGTAAATTTTTATTTGCAGATCGATGAGGTAATCTCTACTATATCGGCTCCGCAGGGCTCGGGAGGCCGTCGGTGTTATTTCACGTAAGTCGCTACGTGTCGGGGATTAATACAGGTAGTACCCCAATTGCGGGCGCGCGTATGTTAGGGAGTTGTTAGCGCTACGCTCCCCTCGCGCCCAGACTCTTCAAGGAGAATTGCTGTGTCTGTCACCCTGAAACCCCTGAGCAAAGAGCATAATTTCTGGCGATTCAAAGTCTTGTTTGCCACCTATATGGCCTACGCTGGTTTTTACCTCGTGCGCAAGGTATTCGGTTCGGCCAAACCGTTGATGCTTGAAGAGGGGAGTGGCTACGACTTCGGACTTCATGGCGTTTCCTACATTTGGACGGCTTACCTGATCGCCTATATGATCGGCCAGTTTGTAAACAGCTTTGTGGGACGAAAGTATGGGCCCCGTAGCCTGCTCCTCGGTGGGCTCGGGCTATCCATCCTCATCAATATAATTTTCGGCTTCGCCAACTCCCTGTCCACCTTTGTGATCTTCATGTTCTTCAATGGATTGGTGCAGGCCGCTGGTTGGCCCGGTGCCGTAGGGGGAATCGCCGAGTGGCTTCGTAAGGCGGAGCGGGGCAGTATCATGGGGGTATGGTCAACCAGTTACCTCGTCGGTAATATTGTGGTCAAAGGGATCGCCGGCTATCTGTTGGCGAGCGCTGGGGTTCCCTACGCCTTTTGGGGTTGCACCGTGGCCGCCTTTGTCGTCTGGTGGATTATCTATTTCTGGCAACGGGACAAACCGGAAGACGTGGGTCTGGAACCCATCGTTGATCATGATAAGAGTGACGCGGACAACGCGGTCCAGGCGTCCACGGAAGAAACCGTCACCTTTCGCGAGTATCTGAAGATTGTGGCGAACCCCATCGTGCCCCTCATGGGTATTGCCTATTTCTGCATTAAGTTCCTGCGTTATGCGCTCGATTCGTGGCTGCCGACCTTTCTGTATATTCAGGGAAATCAGGAAGGGGTGAGCGAAGCCATGCGTATGGGCGTGGATGACGCCTCATACTATTCGACGGTCTTCGATATGGCAGGCTTTGCTGGCGCGATTATCGCGGGTATCGCATTGGACCGGCTGTTTCGCGGTCGTTGGGAACGGCTGACCCTTCTCATGGGTATTGGCATTGTGGTGGGTTATCTGACCGTGCTGGCCTTCGGCTCCAATCCGGCACTACTCGCCGTTTGCTTTGGACTGGTCGGATTCATGCTCTATGGCCCCGACACGTTGCTGTGTGGTGTGGCTGCGGTCATCGTTGCAGGTGAACGCAACGCCGTGGCGGTCGCGGGTCTTGTCAACGGTATCGGTAGTATCGGTCCCGTGGTGCAGGAACTGGTCATACCGTATCTGATGGATGGTTATGCGCCAAATGACCAGATACGCAACGTCAATATGCTGGGTCTGAGCGTGGCCCTCCTTTTCGTAGTTATCATGGCGTTTCTTTGCTGGCAGGTACAGCGAATCCATACCCGAAATGAAAATCGGGAAATGGCGGCCAACGACGAGACGAGTGCGTAGCGCTTACACAAGATGATAGTGAATCCGATATACTCCGATTGGAGAATGCGGATGCCCCGCGGGCTAAACCTTTTGGAAGAACCATGAGTAAACGAATTCTTGTGACCGGTGCCAGTGGTTTCGTAGGCGGAAGCGTCCTGCATTTCGCACCGGCGGACTGGGAGGTCCACGCCTGTAGCCGTAGTGCCCTGTCGAATGCCCCCTCAAACGTAATCCACCATGCGATAGACCTCTGTGAGACGGAGGCGACCGCCGCTCTGTTCGAAGCGGTCAAACCGGAAGTTGTCCTTCATATCGCCGCTATCGCAAATATCGACTACTCCGAGATCAACACAGATGAAGCGGTGGCCATCAACACGGAATGTACGGGGCGGCTCGCCTTGTTGGCCCAGAAGGCTGGCGCGCGCTTCGTTTTCTGCTCGACAGACAACGTCTTCGATGGCGCGGCAGGCAACTACGACGAAATTTTTCCCGTATCCCCTATAAATTTCTACGGTCGCACCAAAGTGGCCGCCGAAGTATTGATTCACGAGGTCCACACCAACGCGGCCATCGCCCGTGTGGCCCTGGTTATCGGATTGCCCGTTATGGGTTCCGGGAACTCATTCCTCATTAAGATGGAAGAGAATCTTCGGAACGGCACGGCCATCGAGATTCCGGAGAATGAAATTCGTTCTCCCATCGATGTGATTACCCTCGGGAAAAGCCTCCTCGAATTGGCCGATAACGACTATCACGGCGTCATCAATCTCGCCGGGAGTACGGCACTGAACCGTTATGATATGGCCAGGCAGATTGCCACGAAGCTGGGTTTTAGCACAGAGCTCGTCAAGCCTATCAATTCCAATGCGCTCCAGGGCCGCGCTCCCCGTCCCGATGACGTTTCGTTGAACAATGAGTTTGCCCGTGAAGTGCTCAAGACACCTTTCCCCGAGTTGGATGAAGCCCTGGATATCATTTTCAACGCGAAGAGCTAAGTCGGTGGGGGCTGTGAAAGTTAGGAATGAACGACGAACTCACGATTAAATTCGGCAGTCAATATGGCCCCGAAGAAGAGGCAGCGGTCCTCCGCGTACTCCGCGAAAATGCCCCAACGAGCGGCAATGCCTGTGTGGACTTTGAAAGCCAGTTCGCCGAATACTGCGGTACAAAGTACGCTCGTTGCGTGAGCAATGGCACCGCGGCCCTCTTTCTCTCCATGGTGGCCCTTGGTATCAAACCGGGGGATCGGGTTATCACTACGCCAATGACGTGGATTGCCACGGCGGCCGCGCCCGTGACCCTGGGTGCGAAGGTCGATTTCGTCGACGTGGACCCTGTGACCTTCAATCTCGATGCCGACCAGTTGGAAGCGGCGATCAGGCCGGAGACGAAAGCGATCATACCCGTCCATCTCTATGGCCAATGTGCGGATATGGATGCCATTCTCACCATCGCGAAAAGGCACAATATTCCCGTGGTGGAGGACGCCTGCCACGCCATCGGCGGGGCCTACAAAGGGCGTATGGCAGGTTCCATGGGTACGACCGGCTGCTTCAGTTTTCATGAGCAGAAGAATATATCCACCCTCGGAGAGGGAGGTATGGTAGTGACGGACGACCCGGAGATATTCGAACGGGTATCCCTCTACCGCTCCCACTGCACACGAGTTCACGGCGGTAACACCAAGTATTGCGCCCTGGATCCGGAGAATTTTCCGATGGATAAAAAGTTCTGGTGGCAGGACTTTGACGACACGGGGTACAACTACCGCATGACCGACATTCAGGCGGCGGTGGGTATTGAGCAGTTAAAGAAGGTCGAAAAACTCAATCAGTGTCGAATCGATAATGCGGCCTATTTGGACGAAGGCCTGAAAGACGTCGTCGGCCTTACGTTGCCCACCGTCATGGCGGAGCGTAAACATGTTTTTCATCTCTATCCCGTCAGAATTGACCTCGATCTCTTTGGTGTGACCAAGGAAGATTTTGTCTACACCATGCGCCATGAAAAGGGTATCCAAATCGGATTTCACTATATTCCCCTTCACTGGTCTACCGCATTCCAGAAACGCGGCTTCAAGCGCGGCCAATTTCCGGTCGCGGAGGGTATGGCCGAGACGGTGGTGACGTTGCCCATCAACCCCCGCCAGTCGCACGCATCTTTGGACTATTTAATTGACGCTGTGCGCACTTGTGCGGGGTGAGCGATACAGTCAACGCGCTTGCAAAGATGTTGCCACCCAAATCGGCCGTCAACGATGTGGAAGAAGTGCCCGGGCCCGGTTTCCATCCCACGATAGCGATGGGTATACTCACCCGCGAAACGTCACTCGGGCGCGCCCGTGATCTTGATGAAGGGAAATGACAATGAATATCGATATCCTCTACACGGAAGACTGCCCCAATTATCCTTTTGCGGTGGCGCTGGTCAACGAGGTCGTCAAAGAACTCAACCTCGATGCCGATGTGCAGGAGGTGTTGGTGCGAGGTCCGGAAGAGGCACGAACCATGCACTTCCTTGGCTCCCCCAGCATTCAAGTCAATTGGGTGGACATTGAGCCGGGCGCCAGCGAACGTACGGACTTTGCCTATGCCTGCCGCACCTACGATGGAGAAGGGGTTCCGCCCCGTGCCATGTTGCTCTCGGCCATCACCGGAGAATCCGGCCCGGATGTGATTCCACCAGCAGATGTGGAGGAGGACGTGGAGGACATTCCAGTAACCGCTACGAGCGCCCACGAGCCGAAAATGATCCCTACGCCGATCTGTCCAGGGTGTTTGTCTTCTCTGGTGCGTCTTGGCATGCATAAGACTACTTCTGTCGCCCATAATTACGCAGGAAGAGAGTACTACTTTTGCTCCCGGGGGTGTGTCGATGTGTTCGAACGAGACGCCGAACGTTACCTGCTGGAGCTAAAGGAGCTCATTGTCTGTCCGGTGTGTCTCGGAGAGCGTTATCAGCGCTCTGCCAGCTATGTGGCCGCTGAGGGTAGCGTGTATTTCACCTGCCGCGCGCCCCGGTGCGGCGAGTTGTTAAAAGAGGACTCGGACTTCTATTTGAAGCGTCTGGCGGGCAAGGTAGCCAGCGCAGGGGTGAAAGACCATGATGGCTGTTCTCTGGGGTAGGAGAGTGCTTCCATCACACAGTCGGGGTGGACTTGTTTGTCGGGTTTTCCCTATGCTGTTTTTCTTACCTATGTATACCGAGCGTGCAGGTTCTTTTTTCTTATATGCTGTAAGGTGCCCCCTTACCATGAGGTCGTTGTTGTAATGAGATTACGTTTATTGCTTTCTGTCGTAGTTGCCTGTTCTATTTCCCCGTCGGCCCTGGCCGAGCAGGCCAATCCTATTGCCCCGGAAGATGCCCTTGCCACCCAACATGTTCCCGATGATGTGGAGATTCAACTTGTCGCATCGGAGCCCGTGGTAGAAGACCCGGTGGCGCTGGCATTCGACACCGAGGGGCGTCTTTATGTCGTGGAGAATCGCGGTTATCCCAGTGAT